>CAQNVT010000061.1 GCA_948844705.1 uncultured Dorea sp. | reverse complement strand
TCAGGTCAATATCCTCGCTGCCGGAAAGAAGCATGGTCTGCTGTGACATATACTGCCCGCCCTCCATGGCATTCAGCTTCACCCTTACGCCAAGACAGGTCTCCACGCTGATTCCGGGATACATTTCATTATAACGGCGTTCACTGATAAAGCCTCCGGCCTTTTCGGTATGCCCGCCGCCGCTTCCCATTCCCTCCGTGAGAAAATGAGCCAGCTCATTCGCCCGTACCTCTTTGATGCAGCTTCTTACGGACAGCTTGATGCCGTCGGTAAGCTCGCTGAACACGACACTTACATCCACCTTGTCGACCTGGAGGATCAGGTCATTAATGAGCCCCAGAATATTAGGGTCGCAGGGCCTTGCTTTTACAACGGCGTAGCGGTTGGCCTCGTTGAAAATATGGCGCAGGAGCGCGACACCGGCAATTTCAAGCTCGTCTAATGAGAAATTACAGTTCCGGAGCCTTGTAATCGTTGACTTGTCAAATTTGAGTTCATCCCGCATATCCTTGTCATAAGGATTGTAGATTTCACTTAACTGATTGGTATCTGTATAAAGCCCGTAATAAAGGGCCGTTGCAAGCGCCTCGTCCTGATTGACCGGAAAATGCTCCTGCTCAAGCAGGCGCCATATGATGGTAGAGCAGCTTCCGCACATGGAATCGATCAGCATAAGAGGAATGTCGTTGATTTCCTGCTGATGGTGATCGATGACGGCAATATTTTCGGCGGGAAGCTTCGTTACATTCCCCGCTCCGTACTGGCAGTCGGCGGTGATTAGAAGCGCATCCTTCCCGGGCAGGGAAAAGGAATCCTTTTTTATGTATTCTACGGGGATTTCCAGCTCCTTTATCATCAGGACCAGATTACTCTTCTGGATACGAAAGGAGCCGCTGTAGATCAGGGATACATTCTTGCCTTTAGAATGAAAATACCGATACAGTCCGAAGCCGGAAGCAAGTGCGTCGGCGTCCGGGTTGTCATGGCACTGGATCACGATTTTTTTATATGGTTCAAGCTCGCACAGTTTCATCTTTATAACCTCATAATTTACGTAAATTTCTGCCGCGCCGGCAGTGTGGGTAAATTATAGCACGGAGGGGAGAGGACTGTCCAGCTAATGCAAACAAAATTCTTGTCAAAGCCGGTTCTGGGATTTATACTTACAGTAAACGGCAGATAGAGGAGGTTTTTTATGAAATACGATTTTACTTCGGTCATTGACCGCCGGGGAAGGGATGCGCTGGCGGTGGATCTTATCGGACATTCTTCGGGAGAATTTGAAATAGCGGGCCCGAAGGAAGGATTTGACGCGATCCCTATGTGGATTGCGGATATGAATTTTGCGACGGTGCCTACGATTCCGGAGGCGATCATGGAGAGGACGAAGCACGCGCTCTATGGATATTTTGATCCGTCTGAGGAATATTTTGATTCGATCATCCGGTGGCAGGAGAGGAGAAACGGGGTGACAGGGCTTACGAAGGAAGCGATCGGATATGAGAACGGTGTTCTTGGAGGAGTGATATCTGCGGTTTCCTGTCTGGCCGGGCCCGGGGACGGGGTGCTTCTTCACAGTCCGACTTATGTCGGGTTTACCGGAAGTCTTACAAACGGCGGATACAGGATCGTGCACAGTCCTCTTAAGAAGGATGAGGACGGAATCTGGCGGATGGATTACGAGGATATGGATGCGAAGCTTAAAGCGGGAAATATCCATGTGGCCGTATTCTGCAGCCCGCACAATCCCTGCGGACGCGTGTGGGAGCGCTGGGAGATCGAAAAGGCGATGGAGGTGTACAGGGCCAATGACTGCTATGTGATCTCTGACGAGATCTGGTCGGATATTATTCTGAAGGGTCATAAGCATATTCCCACCCAGTCTGTGAGCGAGGACGCAAGAAACCGCACGATGGCGTTCTATGCTCCGAGCAAGACCTTCAATCTGGCAGGACTCATCGGAAGCTATCATATCATTTATAACAAGTACCTGCGTGACCGTGTGACGGCAAAAAGCAGCAAGTGCCATTACAATAATATGAATGTATTGTCCATGCATGCGTTAATCGGTGCATACAAGCCGGAGGGTTATGAATGGGTGGACGAGCTGTGCGAGGTGATCAGCGGAAATGTGGACTATGCATATAATTTTATCAGGGAGCATTTTGAAGGGGTAGAGCTTAGTAAGCCCCAGGGAACCTATATGCTGTTTTTAGACTGTCAGAAATGGTGCGAGGCCCATGGAAAGACGATCGACGAGCTGCAGAAGGCCGGTACGGATGTAGGAGTGATCTGGCAGGACGGAAGGAGATTCCACGGCCCGTATGGAATCCGTGTGAATCTGGCGCTGCCCTTTGACCGTGTGAAAGAAGCATTCGACAGGCTTGAGAAATATGTGTTTGGCTAAATGAATACAAAAGACGTAAAGCTTGAAAGAAAGCCTTACGTCTTTTTTAGACAAATTCCGCTTACGCGTGTATAATCAGATCCTCATCTCTTGCAGCGATAGATGCTCCCGGCACGGAAAAGGAGGGCATTCCGTTTTCATCCCAGAATACCTTGCCCACATAGGCATTTCTTCCGGCATCATACAGCGGCTGGTAATCGTCCTCGCCCAGATAGCGTTCCTCCTGTCTGCCGTGATAGATGATCAGATCCTCCGTGTCATCCGTAGAGCGGGTAAAGCTATTGTGCCCGGGGCCGAAGCAGCCGTTTGCGGGACTGCTCTGGAATACCGGATAGGGGCATTTTGTCCATGAGGAGGCATCTAACAGATCGGCGTCCTCGTCGGCATACAGAAGCCCCATGCAGTACATGGCGTCGGTTCCGCTGGCGGAAAATGTCAGAAAAATCCTTCCGCCGTGCTTTATAACTGCCGGGCCTTCATTTACCGGAAATCCGTGGTATGAAGAGATCGGAAGAGCACACGTCTGAACTCCAG
>CAQNVT010000060.1 GCA_948844705.1 uncultured Dorea sp. | reverse complement strand
TGATGATAGTGTCTATAGTGTTTTTCGGATTGTGAGCGTACAAAATGCCGGCATCACAGGGTCATAATATTTCTTCCAGTATATCAATGGCGTCCTTCACAGCCTTCGGGCAGAAATCCAGCATCCTTCCGCTGTCCAGCGCCGCTTTGAGCTCCTCCGGCTCCGAGACGTCATATCCCAGCATGGGCCTGCATATCACGGTCTGGTATTTCTCCTGGAAACGTTCTCTGAACTGCGCGCTCTTGGCCATCATGATCTCCTTCTGCTCCATAAGCTCCGCCGGGTCGCTGTGCCCGTACTTTAAGCCGATCGCCATCAGCGCGCCGGTCACCGCCCCGCAGACCTCGCCCATCAGCATTCCGCCTCCGAAGCAGGCGGACACTTTATTGGCCTGCGCCTCTGTGATGCCAAGCTCTTTTGCAAAGGTTCTCAGCACGACCTGAGAACAGTCATAGCCTTTGATAAATTCCTCTCTGATCCTCTCCTCTGTCATACTTTCTCGCCTCAAATATCAGCCGTTAATCATAAAGGAAACCAGTCTGTCGATATCCTCTTTCTCGTGTGCGACCAGCTCAAGCTCCGGAATCTCGCCGTTAGAGAAAATATTTGCCATGGACACATACTGTGACAGCTTGGACTTCAGATTCAGCCTGTCGCCCTCTCCCGTTACAAGCTCTACCTTTCCTTTGCACTCGTCTACTACCTTAAAAAACTTTTCAATATCCGTAATGTTCTGTACCTTCATTATAAGTACTCCTTTCTTTCTGCCATTTTTGTTCACATGTTTATTATAACTTGTTTTGAGGGATTTTCAATAGGAAATACCTTCTCCTTCCTCCAGTACTCCTTATTTAACGACCAGGCGGCAGCCAGCTTACGGGGCAGCCGCTCATAGTGCTTCCCGGCCCGGTATGCCAGCACCTTGACCACTCCCAGCCAGAACAGCTTCGGAAACAGCAGAAGCTTCCTCCTCCTGAGCAGATAACATGCCGTGCCTGTCATCAGGCCGGAGCCGGCTTTTTCCGGAGCCAGCCTTCCAAAAAGCTGCTCATAGCTCCTATGTACAACTCCGATGTCAAAATTCCGTCTCCACTGTGTCCGGAAGGAGAATCTATGTGCGTGTATCACCCTCGCCTCCGGCTGATAGATCACCGAAGCGCCTTTTTTCATCGCCTTTGCCGCGAATACACTGTCCTCGCTTAAGAGAATCCTCTCCTCGAAGCCCCCGGCCTTCTCGTACCAGCTTCTTCTGTACGCCGCACAGACATTTGACGTAAAGCATCCGAAGATGCCCTGCTCCTGTACATCCTCCCACACCTTTCTTCTGCCTGCGGGCGGATAGGTATAATATCTGGCGTATTCCTCGATGGCATCGCATCTTCCGTCCGGAAGGTGTCTTGCATAAGCGACGGCCGCCTGCGGGTCACGGAGCGCCTGTGCAAGCCGCTCCGTAAGGTACCTGTCTGCGGGCACCGCATCCTGTACCATGAACAGCAGGATGTCTGCATCGCTTCTTTTTGCCCACCCGGCCCTTACTCCGCCGTGGTCGAACCGGCGCTTCTCTATCTTCTCGATCCGCACTTCGGAAAACTCAAGAAGTTCCTCGGTCTTCCGGATCCATTCCTCACGGGGGTCCTCCACACTGAGAATCAATGTGATGCTCCTTACTGGAAGAGTCTGTTCTTTCAGCATCTCCACACATGCTCTGAGCCTGCCGTCCGGCCTCCATACGGGAATCACCGCATCTATAATCTCCACCCTGTCTATGACCTCCTCCGCTTCTCAATACTGCTTTCCGTAATCCTTATCTTCCGCTCTTTTAAAAGTCTCCCGACGGCTCTTTTAAATGCATTTTTACTAAGGCCCAGCTCTCTCTTTATAAGCTCCGGGTCCGACTTATCGTTAAACGGAAGAGAGCCGCCGTTTTTCTCCATCCGCTCCATAAGCATCTGCGCATCCGCATCCATTTGTATAAATGCTTTTTCCCTCACGCTCAGGTCGAGCTTTCCGTCCTCTCTTACCTTCACGACTCTTGCGTGCACCCGGTCTCCTACACGGAGGCGGCCATATGCCTCTCTCCTGGGAATGAGCGCCGAATAGCAGTTATCCACCGCCACAAACACGCCGAAGTTATCACTGGTGTCATAGATGATCCCCTCTACCGGATCATCCTTCTTATAGGGCGAATCCGTACGCAGGAGCTCATACACCCTCATGGTCGCACAGAGGCGGCCGCTCTTATCCTCATACAGGGATACCAGCACCCGGTCTCCTTTTTTTACCCTCGCCGTCTGCTCCTTAAAGGGAAGAAGCAGGTCCTTCGGAAGCCCCCAATCGAGGAAAGCGCCGATTCTTCCCGTATCCTTTACCGTAAGAACCGCAAGCTCTCCAAGAGTAATCTCCGGCACGGCGGTGGTAGCGATCAGGCGGTCGTCGGAATCCTTATAGAGGAATACCTCCACCGGATCCCCGGGCTCCGTACCCGCCGGCACTTCTTTTTTCGGAAGGAGCACCCGCTCCTCATTTGTTCCCAGATAGACACCGAAGTCCACCTTCTTCACGACGGTAAGCATCCGCCGCTTTCCTAATTCGTCTGTAAGTCTCATATTCTTTTCTCCTGTATCGTTATCTGAGTACCAGCTCAATCACCGCGTAGGACTCTCCTTTTGTGTCACACAGCTTAATGACGGCGCGCTCCGCATCCTTATATACCTCGGGGATGATCTGATCGCCGCAGACGGCCGACCGCTTGTATTCCGCGCGGAGTCTTCGTATCTTTCTCTCTTCATCTGCCGCCTCCGCCGCCATCTGCACATACTGGCAGTTATTCACATGCTCGTTTGTATCGATCTGAGAACGCCTGACCGGGAAGCCAGGAAGCCTGACCATCCCTTCCGGAAGCGCGATCTTGCGGGAAGCATATTCCATTTCCATGGGCTCTCCTTTGCCATAGGCAGCAATCTCCTCTTCGGGGGGCTTCGCGGGGCGCCCCTTTTCAATATCCATATACACCCACAGGGAATTTGCATACGCCGCATACTTGCCGGCCTCATCCTCCATGCAGAAATTACGGTTCCCGAACATTCCCTTAAAACCCGTCGCCCAGGTGCTGACCCTGATCTTCTCCCCAAGCTCCGGGTACCGCTCAACCTCCACCTGCCATGAGGACAGCACCCATGCCCGCTTCTTCTCCTTCAGATACCGGATGCCAAGCCCCAGACTCTCCGACTGGAAAATACTGCAGTCCTGAAAATAATTCACGATCCCCGGCAGAGTAATCTGCCTTGTATGATCGATCTCGCTGAAACGGATCCTGCTTTCAAATGTATACTGGTTACTCCGCCGCATTTCCTACATAACTCCTCTCTATCGTAATGACACATTCATACCTCTCGTCGGTAAGCTTAAGAAGCTTCATAAGCGACGTGCGGAGGTCATCCTGTCTCTTATGGTCATATTCATACGGAACAACCATATCAAAGATCAAATTGATCTGATCCCTGCCGTCCACCATCCGGAAGTCATGGATGCTTACCTGCGGGTCGAGCGCATCCAGAAGCCCCAGCACCTGCTTCTTTGCAGCCAGCACATGCTCATCCTTCATCTCCACCGGATCCATATGAATGACCAGAAATATCCCCAGCTTCTTCGCCGCATCCCGCTCGATACGATCAATAATCTCGTGGGACGCCTCAATATCCACGTCATTCGGCACCTCCGCATGAATGGATGCCATATTTCTGCCGGGCCCGTAATTATGTACGATCAGGTCATGGCTTCCCTCTATCCCGTCATACTGCTCCACAAATCTTGTGATCCTCGCGTATTCTTCCGGATCCACCGGCTTGCCGATCAGAGGCTCCAGGGTATCCTTCGCAATCCCGATGCCTGCCCACATAACGACCAGCGACACTCCAAGGCCCACAAAACCGTCAATATTGATCCCTGTCACCCGGAAAAACACAAGAGACAGGATCGTCGCCGAGGTCGTGATCACATCCCCCGCCGCGTCCGCCGCCGTCGCAAGCATCACCTTAGAATCAATACGTTTCCCCAGCTTCCGGTTGAAAGCCCCCATCCAGAGCTTCACGCCCACGGACAGTATGAGGACGCAAAGCGACGCCGCCTGAAAACGGATGCTCTCGGGACTCCGTATCTTTCCCACAGCTTCTTTAAAAAAGGTAAATCCGACTTCTATTACAAGAAATGACACTACCAGTGCCGCTATGTACTCGATCCGCCCATGTCCGAAGGGATGGTCTTTTTCACCTTATGATTTGGTGTGGTCTGCTTTCCCTGAACAAGATTTCCTATATAAATCTCATTTGTCAGGATTCTTCTTACCATAACTGAAGTC
>CAQNVT010000059.1 GCA_948844705.1 uncultured Dorea sp. | reverse complement strand
TGGGCCACCATGTACGCCTGCCAGGAGCGAAGCCTGCCCCAGCAGTTCAAGACCGCCGCTTTCAGTCCGCAGTACGGCTTTCGGCGAAGGGTTGAATTCCCACCAGAACTGTTCTTAAGAAAAAATCTAAGAAAAAATTAAGTTGTACTTTCTTTATGGCTGTGTTAAAGTAAATTCACAGAATTTTATCAGATGATTCAAAAATCTATATATCCATGTTTACAGGATGTCAGTACCTTTATCGGGAACATTTCCCACTGTTTTTATTGTTTGTTAGAACAAAAAATTATATAATGGAGGAAGAAATATGGATGAAATAAAACAATTAAATACGGTGAACCAGAGCTTTTATGAAATTAACCGGGAGCATAAGGACGGTCTGTTCCGCGTAGTATTTCGGGAGAGGAAGGATCTGCTGGAGCTTTATAATGCGATAAACGGCACGGATTATAAGGAGCCGGATGATCTGATCGTATATACGCTCGAGGATGCAGTATACATAGGGATCAAAAATGATATTTCCTTTCTGATCGGAGAGATGCTGAACCTGTATGAGCATCAGAGCACGAAAAATCCGAATATGCCAATGCGCGGGACGGAGGATGAACCGGACAGAAAAACCATGAAACTGTCAGATGCATTTTACCAGATAGAAGGAAAGGAACCGTGCCTTGAGTGTACAGCGACATTGCTGAATATAAATTATGGACATAATGCGCTGTTGATGGAGAAATGTAAGCAGCTAAGGGATTATGCATTTTTTATTCAATGTATCCGAGAAAACCAGCGAAAAGGAATGAATATGCAGCAGGCGGTGGATCAGGCGATTGACGACTGTATTGCCGGGGATATTTTAAAGGAGCTTCTGGTGAAATGCCGCGGGGAGGTTCGAAATATGGTGCTATCATCATTTAACAGAGAGGCTTATGAACGTGATTTGAGAGCAGAGGGACGGGAAGAAGGAAGAGAAGAAGGGGAGGCCAAGAAGCTGATAGAACAGGTTTGTAAAAAGTTAAAGAAGGACAAATCGCCAGAAGTGATTGCGGATGAATTGGAAGAAGAGCTTACGGTAATTATAAAGATATGCGGCGAGGCAAAGCGGTGCGAAGGCGGGTATGATGTTGACTGCATATTTGATCGGTTATGGGCAAAATAATAGGAGAGCCATATGGAACAGATGACGTTATTTAACGACCGCCGGCAGACGGCGCCCCTTGCCAGCCGGCTCCGTCCGCAGAGCCTTGAGGAGTTTGCGGGTCAGGAGCATCTCCTTGGGAAAGGGAAAATGCTGAGAAATCTTATAGAGCAGGATCAGATATCCTCTATGATATTCTGGGGGCCGCCGGGTGTCGGGAAAACGACGCTTGCAAGTATTATTGCAGGGCGGACGAAGGCGGATTTTATTAATTTCAGCGCCGTGACAAGCGGCATCAGGGAAATTAAAGAGGTTATGAAGCAGGCGGAGGACAGCAGGAGGATGGGAATTCGCACGGTGCTTTTTGTAGACGAGATACATCGGTTTAACAAGGCACAGCAGGATGCGTTCCTTCCTTTTGTCGAGAAGGGAAGTATTATTCTTATCGGTGCAACGACGGAGAATCCGTCCTTTGAGGTAAATGCCGCGCTTCTTTCCAGATGCCGTGTGTTTGTATTAAAGGCACTGGAGGATAGGGATATTGCAAAGATAATTTTCCATGCGCTTCAAAGTCCGTCGGGCTTTTTGGATCAGCATGTGCAGATCACCGGGAGGCAGGTGGATGCTATTGCGGCATTTTCCAATGGGGATGCCAGAACGGCTCTCAATACACTGGAGATGGCCGTATTAAACGGAGATATCAGTGCAGAGGGAATTATCGTTACCAATGAAGGACTGGAGCAATGCATCAGTAAAAAATCACTGCTTTATGATAAAAACGGTGAGGAGCATTATAATCTCATATCCGCACTTCACAAGTCTATGAGAAACAGCGACCCGGATGCGGCGATCTACTGGATGTGCCGGATGCTTGAGGGAGGGGAAAATCCTCTGTATATTGCAAGGCGGCTGATCCGGTTTGCAAGTGAGGATATCGGTATGGCAGACAGCCATGCGCTCCAGGTGGCGGTAGCTGCTTATCAGGCATGTCATTTTCTGGGTATGCCGGAGTGTGACGTGCATCTGACCCATGCGGTTACCTATCTTTCCATGGCGCCGAAGTCTAATGCATTATATATAGCATGCGAGGAATGCAAAAGGGATGTAAAGGAACTTCGGGCGGAGCCGGTGCCGCTTGTGCTGCGGAATGCTCCCACAGGGCTTATGAAGGAATTAAATTATGGAAAAGGATATGAGTATGCCCATGATACGGAGGAAAAGCTGACACATATGCAGTGTATGCCGGATGCCTTAAGCGGCAGGCATTATTATCATCCGGGAGTACAGGGCGAGGAGAAAAAGGTGAAGGAAAGGCTTAAGAGGATTCAGGAGTGGCGTAATGGAAAAGAGCACATTTGAGATCATATATGAGATCATTTATCAGATACCGAAGGGAAAGGTGGCGGCCTACGGGCAGATTGCCGAGCTTGCAGGGAACAGGCGATGGGCAAGAGTGGTAGGCTATGCCCTCCATGCGGTTCCTCAGGGGAGTGACATCCCCTGGCACCGGGTCGTGAAAAAGGACGGGGAGGTTTTCGGCGGAGCAGAAAGTCCCGGAGGAAAATATCAGACAGAGCTTTTAAAGGCCGAGGGCGTCGGTTTTAAGGGAGGCTATGTAGACATGAAAAAATATCAATGGAAAAAGAGAGTGTTTTAAAGATGAAAAGATTAGAGCTGAACGGAATATGGAAGATGAAGGAGGAGCACGGGGAACAGGAATATCCGGCAAAGGTGCCGGGGTCCGTGCTCCTTACTCTTTTGGATGCGGGAGCGATTGAGGATCCTTATTACAGGAGAAACGAATATAAGACAAAAGAGCTGTTCCGAAAAAATTATGTATTTTACAGGGAATTTGAAGCGGACAGCGAATTTCTGAGGGAGGAGAATATAGAGCTGGTCTGTGAGGGTCTGGATACTCTGGCGGATATTTATATTAATGATAATAAGGTTTTTTATGCGGATAATATGCACAGGACCTGGCGGGTTCCGGTAAAAAAATGGCTTAAGGCAGGAAGGAATCGGATCAGGATAATTTTTTACTCTGTGCTGAATTATATCGATGAATACAGATACAGGGAGAATCGGCAGATACTCTATGTGCCGTGCGGTGCAGTGAAAGGAAATCAACTGGTGAGAAAGGCTCATTCCATGTTTGGCTGGGACTGGGGACCGCAGCTTATTGACGCCGGTATTTTCCGTAAGATTTATCTGGAGGGAAGTACGCGAAGGCGGATACGGGAGATAAAAATCCATCAGGAGATTTCGGAAGCCCGTGCGGAGCTTTTAGTAAAAGTAGATTTTTCCGGGGAAAACCCGTGTGGTGAGGTGCAGTGTGTCCGGGTTACCGTCAGCAAGAAAGGCGGGACAGAGATTTTGGGTGAGACAGAGGGAATCATACGCGGCGGTTTTTCGTGGGAGGGAAAGCTTTTGATTCCGGATCCTGAATTATGGTGGCCCAACGGTTACGGTGAGCAGCCGCTATATGAGCTGAAGGTTCTTCTTCTGAACGACAACGGCAGCGTAGCCGGGGAAGAAATCAGGACGATAGGAATAAGGACTCTGACAGTGAGCAGGGAGGCCGATAAATGGGGAAAGGAATTTGCTTTTACTGTAAACGGTGTAAAGATATTTGCCATGGGCGCCAATTACATTCCCGAGGATTGTATCTATCCGCGGATTACGGCGGAAAGGCAGGAGTATCTTCTGGAGTGTGCCAGAAGAGCGCATTTTAACTGTATTAGAGTGTGGGGAGGCGGATACTATCCGTCGGATGAATTTTATGAGATCTGTGACAGGAAGGGATTAATCGTGTGGCAGGACCTTATGTTTGCATGTAATGTATATGACGCTTCGGATTCATTTTTGGATAATATCCGGCATGAAGCGGAGGATAATGTAAGAAGGCTCAGGAGTCATCCGTGTCTGGGACTTTGGTGTGGAAATAATGAGATAGAGTCAGGATGGTCCCACTGGCCGGATTTCCAGAAGGAGACGGAATATTTGCGGGCAGATTATATCAGGATGTTTGAGCACGTGCTGCCGGGGATCATGAACAAGGAAGACCCGGACACCTTCTTCTGGCCGTCCTCACCGTCGGCGGGCGGATGCTTTGCGGACCCGGATAATGAAAATGACGGAGACAGCCACTACTGGGATGTATGGCACGGACAAAAGCCCTTTACTGATTACAGGAATTATTATTTCCGGTTCTGTTCCGAATTCGGGTTCCAGTCTTTTCCGTGCGGAAAGACAATCGAGACTTTTACGGAGCGTGCGGACAGAAATGTTTTTTCACGTGTAATGGAAAGCCATCAGAAAAATAATGCGGCAAACGGAAGGATACTGTACTATATGGCGGAAAATTTCCGGTATCCCGGAGATTTTGAAAGTCTTCTTTATGTGAGTCAGGTCCTTCAGGGCATGGCGATCCAGTACGGGGTCGAACACTGGAGGCGGGAAGCTCCGAACAGGTTCTTGAGCTGGAGCTTGGAGAAATCTTTTGCGGATATGAGGAAGGAGAGCTTGAAGAGAAGGTATTTGTCGAGGCTATTGTGACCTTTGAAGATGGGCGGGTTTCAAGAAATGTGGAGACATTCCTTTCGTATAAGCATCTGTCGCTTCCCGAAACAAGGATTGATGTATCTGTCGCAGAGGAAGAGGAGGCTTACAGCATATACTTGAAAAGCCGGGGCTTTGCCGCATTTGTGGAGCTTGACTTTGATGATGCAGATGTGATATTCAGTGATAACTATTTTCATCTTACGGATCTTCAGGGATATACAGTTCGGGTGGATAAGCAGGATATTATGTGGGGAAGCTTTGCAGGGTGTGAAGATTTTAGAAAAAGACTTAAAATAAGAACTTTAATTAATACTTACATTGACAAAATATAAAATCGGCAATACAATAGAAAAATGAGAAATTAACTTAATTTTTAGTGATTAATAAGGGAGAAATATTAAGATGTCAAAGGCAGTAAGGCTTTCCGATATCGGAGAGCGGTTAGGTGTCAGTGCTGTAACTGTTTCCAAAGCCCTTTCCGGACAAAAGGGTGTCAGTGAGGAGCTGAGGCAGCGGATCATAGAACTTGCGGATGAGCTTGGATATACAAGAACAAGAAGCGTACCGGAGGAAAAAAAGAGCTATACGCTTGGGCTTATCGTCGCGGAGCGATATCTTAAGGAGGGGCAGTCCTTCTACTGGAATCTGTATCAGGAGGTTCTCCAGAAAGCGATCTCAAGGAATTGTTTTATGATTCTTGAGGTTATTACCTATGAGATGGAGAAGGAGCTGGAGCTTCCCAAGGTGATTTCCGAGAAAAAAACAGACGGAATCATTATCATGGGAACCTTTAAGGCCGAATACAGTTGTTATCTTGCGAATCAGATTAAGATTCCGCTCCTGTGCCTCGATACACTGGGAATTATG
>CAQNVT010000058.1 GCA_948844705.1 uncultured Dorea sp. | reverse complement strand
TTGACCTTGAAATATGGATATTCTATTTCCAATTATTTAAAAACAGATAGAGCTGTAATTTCCGTCGGAAGAGTGATGACTTGTGTATTAGGTATGGAGGCGGATTCCGGTATTACCTTAAGCTCTCTTAAGGTGGACGGAGGCGCCAGCGCAAATAACTTTCTCATGCAGTCCCAGGCGGATATTATAGACGCTCCGGTAGAGCGTCCGTGCTGTATTGAGACGACCGCTATGGGAGCGGCATACCTTGCGGGCCTTGCGGCAGGCTACTGGGGAGACAAGGAAGAGGTAAAGAAAAACCGTGAAACAGACCGGATATTTGAACCGGGGATCGGCGCCGAGGAGCGAAAGAAAAGAATCAAAGGCTGGAATAAAGCAGTAACCTATGCATATAACTGGGCGAAGGACGAGGAGTAAAAGGATGGAAAGATTGAAGACAAGCTGTCATGCGTGCCGGAATAACTGTGAGATAGAAGTGGATTATGAGGACGGCGAGGTAATAGAGGTGACGGGCAACGGATGCATGAGAGGTATGATCCATGCACAGAGTGAAGTGAATAAGATTTCTGTTCATAGCCTGCGGGAATCCCGATAACAGCTATGACAAAACGGTAACAAAAGTGGTATTTCCGTGTAGACATTTTAATTAAAATGTAATAAAATAACAATGTTGACGCAATTTGAGAAAAGAAGGGATTAATATTTATGAAGAGAAATGTAATTGTAGGACAGTCAGGAGGACCGACAGCAGCCATTAATTCAAGTCTTGCGGGTGTATACCGTACAGCGAAGGACCGCGGAGCGAAGAAGGTATACGGAATGCTTCACGGCGTACAGGGATTATTAGAGGAAAAGTATATTGATCTTGCAGATCATATCAAAACAGAACTTGATGCAGAGCTTCTTAAGAGGACACCGGCGGCGTTCCTTGGTTCATGCCGTTATAAGCTTCCGGAGATCCATGAGGACAGAGAGGTTTATGACAAAATTCTGGCGATTCTGGATAAGCTTGATATTGAGGCATTTATCTATATCGGCGGAAATGATTCTATGGACACGATCAAGAAGCTGTCTGACTATGCGATTATTACAGGACATCCGACAAGATTTATCGGCTGCCCGAAGACGATTGACAATGACCTTGCTCTTACGGACCATACACCGGGATACGGAAGTGCGGCAAAGTATATCGGTACCTCCATGAAGGAGATCATCCGTGACAGCTTCTGCCTGGAGTACAGCAAGGGACTTGTGTCCATTGTAGAGGTGATGGGGAGAAATGCAGGATGGCTTACAGGTGCAACAGCGCTTGCCAAGGGCGAGGACTGCGAAGGGCCGGATCTTATCTACCTGCCGGAGATCCCGTTTGATCTTCAGAAATTCGGCGAGAAGGTAAAAGCAATTTTAGAAAAGAAAACATCGGTTGTTGTTGCAGTATCCGAGGGTATTCATCTTGATGACGGAAGATATGTATGTGAGCTTGGAAGCAGCATCGATTTCGTAGATGCATTCGGTCACAAGCAGTTATCCGGAACGGCGGCTTATCTTGCAAGCTATATTGCAGGAGAGGTCGGCTGCAAGACCCGTGCGATCGAGTTCAGTACGCTGCAGCGTTCGGCATCCCACTCTGCTTCGCGTGTAGACATCCTGGAGGCTTATCAGGTAGGCGGTGCCGCTGTAAAGGCAGCAGATGAAGGTGACTCCGGCAAGATGGTTGTACTGCAGAGATTATCCGATGATCCGTATCAGTGCGGAACAGAGGTAAAAGATGTGCATAAGATCGCAAATGACGAGAAGCTTGTACCGAGAGAATGGGTAAACAAGGACGGAAACTATGTTACAAATGAGTTCGTTTCCTATGTAAGACCGTTGATCCAGGGAGATGTATCCCCGGTAATGGTAGACGGAATTCCGAGACATTTGTATACTCCGACCGAATTAAGTCAGAGATAGTTAAGTGCAATTGGGGACGTAGTAAAATTGATTTTACTACGTCCCCAATTAAAAATACCCTGTCCCTTTTAGTAATTATAACCGATGGATCCCGCTCTGGATCTCTTCTGCCCATTTCTGGAGGTTATAGGTATTCCCGCTGAAAAGTTTAAGAATCACACCGCTCGGAGTGCTGTCGCTGGCAAATGCATTCGCCTCGTCTGTGTCCACGTGCATCGCAAGGGCGAATTTCGGGCTGACACGGACTACGACGTCGGCAAATATAAGTGAGCGTTCATAGCTCTCTGTGATGACAAACACATCATCATTATCCTTGACATTTAACTGCATTGCCTGCACCGGCGTCATATGAATATGTCTTTTGGCGACAATTACGCCATGGTCAATGTCTAAGGAACCGTTAGGTCCGATCAGGGTACATCCGGGGGTCCCTTCGGTATCTCCGGACTGCCTGATGATTCCGGGAATCCCGAGCTTCCTTGAATCGGTCATGGATATTTCAAGCTGTGTTTCGGGACGGAAAGGGCCGAGGATCGCAACGTTTTCAAAGGTACTCTTAGGGCCCTTGACAGTGATCCGCTCCTCGCAGACGTACTGTCCCGGCTGGCTTAATTCTGCCTTAAAGGTAAGCGTGCGTCCCTCTCCGAATAAAATTTCAAAATCTTTCTGGCACATATGTATATGACGTGCACTTGTCTCTATAGGAATTGCAAGTCCCATATTTATTACCACCTTTATCGCTATAAAAGTCCTGTGTGAACATTAATCAGTAATAGTCTATCATATTTTCTTTTAATTTAACACTTTTATTTTTGTAAAAAATAGATTATAATTTAGGAAGGGAAATACTTATGAGTATATTGGACAATAAGGAGGACAAGACATGAGACAGATATGGGAAGACATTAAGTACTTTTTCACAAGGGACTGGACGATGCCGGAGAAGGTATTGATTATCATCTGCTGCATACTTCTGGGAATGATCAAAGGATTTTTCCTGGCACCGGTCAAGAATGGGATCAATTGCGGATGTAATAACGGCAATAATTATAATGGCCTGGATGATGAGTACTGGCTGGATGACGAAGATTAAAAACTTTGCACTTTGCCGCGTTGACAAAGTCCGGGTTTATAATTATAATTAAGCAAATGAGACAAGGGCGTTTTCATCAAGGCATGAGAACGCCCTTTTTGGGGACGGGGGAACGTAGCGGAGCGAGGCTGCCCCGTCCCCAACGAGCGGAGCGAGTCCAAGACGTGTGGAACGTAGCGAAGCGAGTCCGTATCACCCCAAAGGTAAGGAGGAATAAATTATGAATAATTACACCCGGGAGGATATCATCCGTCTGGTGGAAGAGGAGGATGTAGGCTTTATCCGCCTGCAGTTTACCGATATATTCGGAACATTTAAAAATGTGGCTATAACACCCGCCCAGCTGGAGAAGGCATTAAATAATCAGTGCATGTTTGACGGCTCATCTATTGAGGGATTTGCACGGATCGAGGATTCGGATATGTACCTTTATCCGGATTTTAATACATTCGAGATCTTTCCATGGAGACCCCAGCAGGGAAAGGTGGCGCGCCTGATCTGTGATGTTTATAAGGCGGATAAGACTCCCTTTGAGAGCGATCCCAGATATGTGCTTAAAAGAGCGCTTAAGGAAGCAGAAAACATGGGCTATACCATGGATGTAGGGCCGGAGTGCGAGTTTTTCCTGTTCCATACAGACGACGACGGACTCCCGACAACCATATCCCATGAGCAGGCAAGTTATTTTGATCTGGGGCCGCTTGATCTGGGAGAAAATGCCAGACGGGACATCGTACTTACTCTGGAGGAAATGGGCTTCGTTATCGAATCCTCCCATCATGAGATCGCACCGGCCCAGCACGAGATCGACTTCCGGTATGCGGAAGCGCTTTTGGCGGCAGACAATATCATGACCTTTAAGATGGTGGTCAAGACGATCGCGAAGCGGCACGGACTCCACGCAACCTTTATGCCGAAGCCCAAGTACGGAGTCAGCGGCTCCGGCATGCATACCAATCTTTCTCTGAACCGGAACGGTGAAAATGCTTTTGCCAGCAGATCCGATGAGAGGGGACTCAGTAAAGAGGCGTATTATTTTATCGGAGGAATTATGAAGCATATCAAGGCGATCAGCTTTATTACGAATCCGCTTGTGAATTCTTATAAACGTCTTGTTCCGGGATATGAGGCGCCGGTTTATATCGCATGGTCTGCAAAAAACAGGACGCCGCTGATCCGTGTGCCCTCATTAAATGGTTCTTCGGCCCGGATCGAGCTTCGAAGCCCGGATCCGTCGGCTAATCCGTATCTTGCTCTGGCGGTATGCCTGGCAGCGGGGCTTGACGGTATCAGAAATGAGATCCTGCCGCCGGCCAGTGTAGACTGTAATATATTTGAGATGACAGAGGGTGAGCGGAAGGAGGCCGGGATCGAAAGGCTTCCGGGAAGCCTTCTGGAGGCGGCAAGAGAATTCGAAAAGGATGAATACATCAAACAAGTGCTTGGTGCGGATCTGTCTAAAAAATATATTAAGGCAAAAACAAAGGAATATGCAGAGTACCGCGGGCAGGTCACTGACTGGGAGCTTTCCAGATATCTGCATGTGATCTAGGCGCTTTCTGTTACGACTTGGCAGAGGACTTATAATGAGAGACAGGAGGTGTCGGCTTGACAGGCATTATCGTTGCATTTCCGAATCGGGATAATGCAGCCGGAATAAGGAATCTTCTGGTGCGGGGAGGCATGACGGTTACCGGAGTGTGTACCTCGGGGGCACAGGCGATGAATTTTGCGGATGCTCTGGATGAGGGGATTGTTGTATGCGGTTATAAGCTGAAGGACATGGTGTATACGGAGCTTCGGGAATATTTGCCTGAAAGCTTTGAGATACTGCTGGTAGCGTCTAAGGAAAAATGGGATACCGGGCTTATGGATGGTATTGTGGGAATTCCCATGCCGATCAAGGCCTATGTGCTTCTGGAAACAGCCGGTATGATGCTGGAAAATATGGAACGCCGGCGAAAGAAGAGACGGGAAGAAAAAAGAGCACGGAATCCGAGACAACAGGCGGCAGTTAAGGAAGCAAAGGCGCTTCTTATGGAACGGAATCAGATGTCGGAGGAAGAGGCGCACAGGTATCTGCAGAAGAGCAGTATGGACAGCGGAACCAATATGGCAGAGACGGCAGAGATGATATTAAGTATGATGGAGAGAGGAACCTTTTAGATGAAATTCACAAAAATGCATGGATTGGGAAATGATTATGTTTATGTAAATGGTCTGAAGGAGAGGATAGATGATCCTTCGGCGGCAGCAAGGTTTGTAAGTGACAGGCATTTTGGAATCGGCTCGGATGGGCTGATCATGATAAATCCGTCCGAAAAAGCAGATTTTGAAATGGAGATGTATAATGCGGACGGATCGAGAGGCGAGATGTGCGGAAACGGCATCCGCTGTGTGGCAAAATATGTGTATGATTACGGCCTTACAGATAAAACCAGTATTTCCATAGAGACCCTGGGCGGAATCAAATATCTGGATCTGACGGTAAAGAACGGAAAGACAGTGCTTGTAAGGGTTGACATGGGAAGGCCGGAGCTTGAGGCGGGAAGGATTCCGATCGTAATGGAAAATCCTCGGGACCGTGTCCTGAATGCTCCGATTGTTGTTGACGGAATAGAATACCGGATGACGGGCGTTTCTATGGGGAATCCTCATGCAGTCGTCTATGTGGAGGATGTAAAGGGTCTGGAAATTGAAAAGATCGGGCCGAAATTTGAAAATCATGATAGATTTCCCCAGAGGATCAATACGGAATTTGTCAAAGTCCTTGACCGGAAAACGGCAGAAATGCGTGTGTGGGAGCGCGGTTCGGGAGAGACGCTTGCCTGCGGCACCGGAGCTTGTGCGGCTGCAGCGGCTTGTATCTTAAACGGCTTTACAGAGAATCAGGTAACGATAAGGCTCCTGGGCGGCGATCTGCAGATTGAATGGGACCGGGAGTTGGACCGGATCTATATGACAGGGCCTGCCGCAGTTGTGTTTGACGGTGAGATCGATCTGCCGGATACCAGATAGGTAATTATAAAAATATAAAAAGTCAGGAGTGAATAGTATGTTCAAAGTAAATGAGGATTATTTAAAATTACCGGGAAGCTACTTGTTTTCCACGATCGGGAAAAAAGTAGCGGCCTTTCAGACAGCGAATCCGGACAAAAGCATTATAAGGCTGGGAATCGGTGATGTGACGCAGCCGCTTGCGCCGGCAATCATTGAAAGCCTCCACAGTGCGGTGGATGAGATGGCTCATGCTGAGACGTTCCGCGGCTATGCGCCGGATCTTGGCTATGAATTTTTGCGAAGCGCCATGGCGAAGCATGATTATCAGGACAGGGGGTGTGATATCCGTACCGATGAGATTTTTATTTCCGACGGTGCAAAAGGAGATTCCGGAAATATTCAGGAGATCTTTGCAAAGGAGAATAAGATTGCGGTCTGTGATCCGGTCTACCCCGTCTATGTGGATACCAATGTAATGGCAGGACGCACAGGAACCTATGATGAGAAGACCGAGACATGGAGCGATGTGATTTATATGCCGTGTACGAAGGAAACAAATTTTGCACCAGAGCTTCCGAAGGAAACGCCGGATATTATTTACCTGTGCTTTCCGAACAATCCGACCGGTTCAACGATTACAAAGGCTCAGCTCCAGGAATGGGTGGACTATGCGAATAAAAACGGAGCAGTTATCATTTATGATGCGGCTTATGAGGCATATATTTCAGAAGAGGATGTTCCTCACAGTATTTATGAATGCGAGGGCGCAAGAACCTGTGCAATAGAGCTTCGGAGTTTTTCAAAAAATGCAGGCTTTACCGGAGTGCGCCTTGGTGCGACGGTCATTCCGAAGGCTGTAAAGGCTGGGGATGTGATGCTTCATTCGCTGTGGGCAAGGAGACACGGGACGAAGTATAACGGCGCGCCGTACATCGTACAGAAGGCGGGTGAGGCTGTTTATTCCAAGGCGGGAAAGGCTCAGCTTAAGGAACAGGTTGCTTATTATATGAAAAATGCGAAGGTTATTTATGAGGGTCTGAAAGATGCCGGATACAACGTATCCGGCGGTGTCAATGCACCGTACATCTGGCTGGAGACACCGAAGGGAATGACCTCATGGCAGTTCTTTGATTATCTGCTTGAGAGGGCGAACGTAGTCGGAACGCCCGGCTCCGGATTCGGGCCGAGCGGAGAAGGATATTTCCGGCTGACAGCGTTTGGGTCTTATGAAAATACAGTGGCAGCGATCGGGAGGATAAAAAAGATATAGTGTTCTCAAATCTGATTAGTTAAAAACATTTGAATGTAGGTCAAAGCGGCTCCGATGGAAATGTTATGCCGGGGCATCTTACTGAGCATAAGAAAGTCCGATGTCTCAGGGAAAGGTGTCAGCTCTGCGATCTGTTCATACAGGCAGGTCAGATCCTCCTCACACAGATATGGCGCGAGATGGCCTCCGAGGATGAAGTCTGTGTCGTAGATCAGGTGGAGCAGATTGATTGCCCGGGCCAGATTTGTGAGGAATATATTCCAGCGGTTTGAGAAAGCAGGTTCCTTTTTACGTACCTTTTCAAAAAAATCCTCCAGCTCTTCCCCCTCCTTCAGAAGCACATTCAAAGAGCAGAGCGTTTCCAGGCAGCCATACTTGCCGCAGTAACAAAGTGCTCCGTCCTTCGGCTCCATTTGGATGTGCTCTATCGTGGAGCTGTGGCCATGCTTTCCTGTGATAATCTCTCCTTTGGAAATAACAGCGGCGCCGAGATGCTTGCTCAGAGAGATATAGAAGGCATCCGTAATTCCCGGCGACACCCATATTTCTGAAAAAGCCGCACAATACGCGTCATGAATGAACGAGCAGGGATAGGGGAGGTACTGGGTAAATTCTTTTATAGACAGCCCCGTGCAGTCCAGAATCTTGCCGTACAGCATGCTCTGTGCGTCCGGCGAGACGAGTCCCTGCATGGCAAAGCCGATACCGAGGAGCTGTCCGTCTGTTATATGAAGCGTATTTTTGAATTCAAGTATTTTATCACAGACGGTTTTAAAATACGACTCTTTATATTCATAAGTAATATCGTATGTCATGCGGCCGATTTTTTCACCATATAGATCGACCGCAATTATTTTCACTTCTTTTTTCACAATTTCCACACCAATACTTATACGGTAATCGGCAACGATTGAATAAGCAGAGGCTTTTCTTCCGACAAATTCGGTATTGATCAGACCGGTTTTCATGATCAGGCCTTCGTTTTCCATGGATGACAGGTTTGACGTAACAGTCGGACGGCTTAAATGGAGATCATAGGAAATGTCTTGCTGAGAGACATTTCTATTCTTATAAATATAATGATATATCAGGCTTCGGTTATTTTGTTTAATCTGGTTGGGTGTTATGCTTTTTTCCATAATATGATTCCTTAATTTGTAAAGTGATTTGAAAAAAAATATTATAAAAATAATTTATCAAGAATGTATTATAACATGGATTTCTGTAAAAGTTACTGTGCATTTTGTATAATTTTTAGTGAAAAAAGTTGTGAATTATTACATGTTGACTTATAATGCCGTATATAATATTATGTAATTACAATTTGATAAATCATTTTACAAAATAATATTTTAAAAAGGAGAGCGTCATGGGAATTATCGAAAAAATGAGACTGGATGGAAAAAAAGGATTTGTAACAGGAGCAGCAAGAGGAATAGGTAAGAGTACGGCGACTGCGTTCGCAGAGGCAGGTGCGGATGTGGCAATCGTAGACCTGGATTTTGCGGAGGCTGAAAAAACCGCTGCCGAAATCGCCGAAAAAACCGGAAGAAAGGTTATAGCGATCAAGACAGACTGTACGGACCCGGAGCAGGTGGATGCTATGGTAGCTCAGGTTGTTGGTGAGCTGGGCGGACTGGATTTCTGCCATAACAACGCAGGTATCTGTATCAACGCGCCGGCCGAGGAGATGACCTATGCACAGTGGAGCAAGGTAATTAATATCAATCTGAACGGAATCTTCCTGACCGATGTGGCGGCAGGAAAATACATGCTGGAGCACGGCGGCGGCTCGATCATCAACACGGCTTCCATGTCGGCGCACATCGTCAATGTACCGCAGCCGCAGTGTGCATACAATGCTTCTAAGGCAGGCGTCATCCAGCTGACGAAGTCGCTTGCGATCGAGTGGGCGAAGAGAGGCGTGCGTGTGAACAGTATCAGCCCGGGATATATCGGAACAGAGCTTACACTTAACTCTCCGACACTGATTCCGCTGATTGAAAAGTGGAATGAGATGGCTCCTCTTGGAAGAATGGGAAAACCGGAGGAATTAGAGTCGATCTGTGTATATCTGGCAGGAGATACAAGCTCTTTTACAACAGGATCTGATTTTGTGATAGACGGAGCATTTACCTGCTTCTAAAGGAACCTATTATACCGGAAAGTGAGGAAAGACATGGAAAAAAGAGAGGCAATCGTAAGTGGGAGGACGGCGCTTGGAATTGAACTTGGCTCAACCAGAATCAAGGGGGTACTGATTGATTTTCGGGGAGAAGTTCTTGCGGTCGGCATCCATGACTGGGAAAATTCTTTTATTGACAATATCTGGACATACAGTCTGGAGGATATACATAGGGGTGTGAGGAGCTGCTACAGCTCCCTGAGGGATGCCGTAAAGGAGAAATACGGTGTCATCCTCACGACAGTCGGAGCCATCGGCGTCAGCGCCATGATGCACGGCTATATGGCGCTCGATAAGGACGGGAATCAGATCGCTCCGTTTCAGACATGGAGAAATACAAATACGCAGCAGGCGGCGGATGAGCTGACAGAGCTGTTTAACTTTAACATACCGCTTCGTTGGAGTGTGGCGCACCTTTACCAGAGGATCCTGGACGGGGAAGAGCATGTGAAGCATCTGGATTATGTCGGCACGCTGAGCGCTTATATACACTGGAAGCTGACCGGAGAGAGGGTGATCGGTGTCGGCGATGCGTCCGGAATGTTCCCGATTGATTCGGATACTCACGATTATGACGCATCCATGATAAACAAATTTAATAAGCTTACAGAGCCCTACGGATATTCATGGAAGACAAGAGATATCTTTCCTAAGGTTCTTGTTGCCGGTGAAAACGCAGGAACGCTGACAGAAGAGGGAGCCGCGTTTCTGGATGAAACAGGCAGCTTAAAGGCCGGAATCCCGATGTGTCCGCCGGAAGGGGATGCCGGAACCGGCATGACGGCAACGAATTCCGTTGCACCCCGCACGGGAAATGTCTCCGCAGGTACGAGTACATTTGCCATGATCGTACTGGAAAAGCAGCTTAGCAAGGTATACCGGGAGATCGATATGGTCACGACTCCTGCCGGCTTCCCATGTGCGATGTCTCATGCAAATAACGGAACCTCAGACCTGAATGCCTGGGTAGGACTGTTTGGAGAATTTGCGAAGCTGATGGGAACAGAGACGGATGCCGGAGAGCTGTTCGGAAAGCTCTATACAGAATCGTTAAACGGAGATCCGGACTGCGGCGGCCTTCTGGCCTATGGCTATTATTCCGGTGAAAATATTACGATGCTGAATGAAGGGCGTCTTGCATTCCTCCGTACAGCCGAGAGCAGATTTAACCTTGCGAACTTCATGCGGGTTCACCTGTTTACCTCGCTGGGGGCAGTGAAGCTGGGACTGGATATCCTGATGGAGGATGAAAAGGTCAAGGTAGAACGTATCATGGGGCACGGCGGATTCTTCAAGACCAAAGGAGTAGGACAGCGGTATCTGGCGGCAGCGGTTAATGCTCCGGTTACGGTAATGGATACGGCAAGCGAAGGCGGAGCATGGGGAATCGCACTGCTGGCGGCATATCTGGCAGATCAGAAGCCAGGGGAAAGGCTGGAGGATTATCTGGAAAACAGGATATTTAGAGAGCTGTCCGGAGAAACCATAGCGCCTGACGAGAAAGATGTGGAAGGCTTTGAAACCTTTATGGGACGTTATAAGGCGGGACTTGAAATCGAAAAATCTGCAATTGATGTTATGGATTGGTAAAAGAGCATGAAATGTAAAGGCGCAATTTTTGATATGGACGGAGTGCTCTTCGATACAGAGAGGCTCTATCAGGATATATGGCAGGAGCTTGCAAGGGAGCATGGGGTAGAGCTCGGCAGCGGATTTGTTAAAGATATTTCAGGAACAAACGGAAGCAGGATGCTTAAGACAGTTGAAAAATATTACAGAGTTTCCGACGGATCTGCCATCGTGGACACATGCATGAGACGAATGAAGGAAGAACTTTCGATTCACGTTCCGGTAAAGGAAGGCGTATTTGAGATTCTTAGGTTTTTAAAGGAAAAGGGAATCAGGACGGCGGTTGCCAGCAGTACCGCAAGAGAGCGGATAGATGAGAACCTGCAGAGGGCGGGAATCCGGGATTATTTTATGGAGATCGTCAGCGGTTCAGAGGTGAAAAACGGAAAACCGGCGCCGGACATTTTCTTATGTGCTGCCGAAAGGATCGTCTGCAGTCCGGAAGAATGCTTTGTGTTTGAGGACAGTGAAAACGGAGTGCGTGCAGGCTTTGCCGCGGGCTGCGTCACAATCATGATACCGGATCTGTTAGAACCGGAAACAGAGATTCGCTCCTGTTGTTTCAAGATATGCCGGAATTTGCCGGAAGTACAAAAAGAAATAAGCGATATGCTATAAAAAATCAAAATATTCAAAGAAGGAGGAAGGTCTTATGAAAAAAAGACTGTCGGCAGCGGTCCTGATCGTTGCAATGACCGCTGTCATGCTGGCCGGATGCGGTGCAAAAGATGCGAAGGAAGTATCCGGAAACGGAGACTTCCACAAGATCGGGATCACGATTCAAAACCTGTCCAATGCCTACTGGGCGGGGGTTATGGGCAAGCTTGGAGGCCTGCTCGATGAAAAGGGCTGGGATTATACCATCGTTGACTGCAAGGATAATTCCGGCGCGCAGATCAACCAGATCGAGAGCTTTATCATATCGGGCTGCGACCTGATCATGGTCCATGCATCTGACGCGGTAGCTGTAGAGGGAGTCTGCAAGGAGGCGATGGAGAGAGGGATCAAGGTGATGTGCTGGGACGACCCGATGGAGAATACGACGGCCAACTGGGTCCTGGATAACAGGGTATTGGGAGAGGAAATCGGAAAAACAGCGGCGGAATTTATCAACGAACATTTCACGCCGGAGGACAAAGCCCAGGTTACGGTCATCGGATACCCTTCCACAAAGGTATTAAAGGACCGGGCGGACGGCATCAAGGACGGCCTTGAGGCAAACTGTGAGGATAACTATGAGATCATCGCGGAGGTGGATGGCCTGGAGGCTCCGGAGGCACAGACGAATGTGGAGTCCGTCATGTCGGCCCATCCTGACGCAAATGTATTCGTAGGCGTCTGTGCAGGCGCCATGATCGGATCCAACGAGGCGCTCCTGGCAGAGTTCGGAAGGGGAAATATCCCGGATTACTACGGCGTCATCACCACCGATGTGACGCAGCAGCAGCTGGATTCCTTAAAGAATGACGGCGAAGCGGTCCGTGCGATCGTGGGCTTCGAGGGCTCGAACCTGGATACGGCCAGGGCCTGTGTGGAGATGTTCGAGAGGATCCTTTCCGGGGAGGACTTTGGGTCGGACAGGAATGTCGTACGTGAGATCGGACCGATCACCCGTGACAATATTGATGAAATTTTAGAAGGGATGTAAGCCGGTATGAGTGAAGAATACGTATTACAATTACAGCATATAAGGAAGGAATACCCGGGCGTCGTAGCGCTGAAGGACGTCACGTTGGAGCTGAAGGCGGGCGAGATCCTTGCGCTGATCGGAGAGAACGGCGCGGGAAAGTCTACATTGATCAAATGCTGTTCGGGAGCGGTGATCCCGACCTCAGGGAAGATCATTGTAAACGGGAAGGAATTCTCCAGCATGACGCCCCAGCTTGCCTCGGAGAACGGGATCGCGATCATTTATCAGGAATTCAATAACGTAAAGGAGCTGTCGGCGGCGGAGAACCTGTTCCTGGGCCATCCGATCCGGAAGGGGATCCTGGTCGACAAAAAGGCGATGGAGGAGGAAGCGGCGAAGGCCTTTGCGCAGCTGCATATCAAGATCGATCCGAAGGCATTGATGAAGGACCTGACCGTAGGCTACCAGCAGATGGTGGAGATCGCCAAGGCGATCCAGCAGAATGCGAAGATTCTGATTATGGATGAGCCGTCTGCGCCTCTGACCAGCGCCGAGGTAGAGAGCATGTTCGAGGTCGTGGAGCTTTTAAGGAAGCAGGGCGTATCCATTATCTACATATCCCACAGGCTGGAAGAGATCTACAGGCTTTCGGACCGGATCGTTGTCATCCGCGACGGGGAGTATGTAACGACGCTGATCACGAAGAACAGCCAGGTGGAGGAGCTGATCCAGCTGATGGTAGGCCGGGAGCTCACGGAGACCTACCCGCCGAGGGGAGACTGTATTGACAAGAATGAGGTGATCCTGGAGCTTAAGGACCTGACCGGAAACGGCGACAGGAATATCAATTTGAAACTACATAAAGGGGAGATCCTGGGACTGGGAGGACTGGTGGGAGCCGGCCGTACGGAGCTGGTGGAGATGATCTTCGGGGCCGTGCCTAAAAAGTCCGGCCAGATGATCTATAAGGGAAAGGAGATCAATCCCAAAAGCCCCAGGGAGGCTATTGACCTTGGGATCGCGCTGGTGCCGGAGGACCGGAAGCGCCATGGGGCCATGCTCGGCATATCCATCAAGAACAATATCAATATGCCGATCTACGAGAGAAATTCCCGCCTGAGCGTCATCGATGAAAAGCTGGAGCAGAGCACGGCGGAAAAGTACCGGGAGAGCATGGCGATCAAGACGCCGAACCTGAACCAGCTGATCCGGAACTTAAGCGGGGGAAACCAGCAGAAGGTAATCCTTGGAAGATGGATGGCGGCGGAGTCGGAGCTCATCATCTTTGACGAGCCGACCCGGGGGATTGATATCGGCGCGAAGTATGAGATTTATAAACTGATGAATGACCTGGTGGAAAAAGAAGGAAAGTCGATCATTATGATTTCTTCCGAGATGGAAGAGCTGATGGGCATGTCCGACAGGGTCCTTGTACTGGCGGAAGGGGAAATGACAGGGGAACTGTCAAAGGAAGAATTCAGCCAGGAAACGATCATGACATATGCGTCCGCAGCGGCGAAAGAGTAGGAGGAGTGGAAAGATGAAGGAAAATAAAGTAAAAGATCTTATAAAAGGGCAGGGGATCTGGGCCGTAGTTGTCGTTCTTGTACTGGCATTTACCATAGCAAACCCGAGATTTATCTATCCTGCCAACCTGCTGATCATGCTGAGGCAGGTAGCTGTATGGGGCATTGCCTCGGTGGGGATGACGTTTGTGATCCTGCTTGGGGATATCGACCTGTCAACGGGGTCGGTCATCACCTTTGTAAATGTAATGTGTTCCTATCTGATGGTCCACATGGGAGTGCCGATGGGCCTGGCGATCATCATCGCGCTGGCGGCATCGACGGCGATCGGCCTTTTGAACGGCTTTATGGTATCCACGGTGGGGATTCCGGCGCTGATCGCAACCTTTGCGACCCAGACCGCATTTTCAGGGATCGCGCTGATCCTCTGCAACGGGCAGCCGATCAACGGATTTACGGAAGCCTTCAAGGTATTCGGGCAGGGAAAGATCGGTCCGGTGCCGGTACCGGTCATCATCATGGTGCTCTGCTTTGCACTGGGGGCATTCATCCTGGATAAGACCTATTTCGGACGCTACTTCTATGCGGTAGGAGGAAACATCGAGGCGGCAAGGCTATCCGGTATCCGTACAGGAAGGGTAAAATATCTGGTATTTGCATTGTCGGGCTTTTTTGCAGGGCTTGCGGGTCTGGTACTTCTGTCACGTACCAACTCAGGTATGGGAAACGCCGGCCTTGGATATGAGTTCAAGGTAATCACCTGCGTAGTACTTGGCGGCGTATCGGTATCCGGCGGATACGGAAAGATCTCGG
Source organism: uncultured Dorea sp. (assembly GCA_948844705.1). Taxonomy (GTDB): domain Bacteria; phylum Bacillota; class Clostridia; order Lachnospirales; family Lachnospiraceae; genus CAPEBR01. The sequence continues at coordinate 1,900 of CAQNVT010000058.1, read as the reverse complement.
GAGTGGTAGCCGGAACGTTTATCATCGGCGCGCTGCAGAACGGCATGGTGCTGATGAACCTCAATACCTGGATCCAGGATATCGTACTCGGAATCGTACTTGTACTTGCGGTCGGTTTTGACTGCTATCAGAAGAAGAAACAGGCGAATTAGTAATGTTGTAAATCTCTCTGATTTGTTATAAAATGGTAGCAGTTCAGATGAAAATATCTGAACTGTTACGCAGAATGTTGTGACCAACAAGGAGGCAAAAGGATGGAACTGACGTGGAGCGGAATAGAAAACAAAGAGGAATGGAAGAAAGCAGGTATTATGCTTCCAGATTATGATGTTAAGGATGTTGCACAGGCAACGAAAAAAGCGCCTGCATGGGTACATTTTGGAATCGGTAACATTTTCCGCATTTTTCTGGGAGGGATTGCAGATACCCTGCTGGAGCAGAAAGAGATGGACAGGGGAATCACCTGTGTGGAAACGTTTGACACAGATGTAGTAGATCAGATTTATGATCCGTATGACAATCTGGTTCTCAGCGTGATTCTGCACGGAGACGGAAGACAGGAGCGCAGGGTGCTCGGTTCTCTTACGGAGGCCTTAAAAGCGCAGTATGAAGATTCCGCAGCATGGGAGAGATTAAAAGAGGTTTTCCGCGCAGAAAGTCTCCAGATGGTCTCCTTTACAATTACGGAAAAGGGTTATGCTCTTAAAAATGCAGACGATACATTTTTCCCATTTGTGGAGAAAGATATTGAAAACGGACCCGAAAAAGCGGTCTGTGCTATGGCTGTTGTAACTGCAATGCTCTTAGAACGTTATAAAAACGGCGGGACGCCTCTTACGCTCGTATCTATGGATAATTGTTCTCAGAATGGAGAAAAGCTGAGAGAATCGGTTCTTGTGATGGCGGCTGAGTGGAAAAAGCGGGGATTCGTGGATGACGGGTTCATAGCTTATGTAAGCGACGAGACAAAGGTTTCCTTCCCGTGGACCATGATCGATAAGATCACGCCGAGACCGGCGGAAAAAATTGCAAAGGAGCTTGAGGCGGCAGGGGTAAAGAACATGCAGCCTGTGACTACCTCAAAAAGAACCTATATCGCTCCCTTCGTCAATGCCGAGGCTCCGCAGTATCTGGTAATTGAGGACAGCTTCCCGAACGGCCGTCCGCCTCTGGAAAAGGCAGGGGTTTATATGACGGACAGGGATACGGTGAACAAGTCTGAGAGAATGAAGGTGACCGTATGCCTGAATCCGATTCATACGGCTCTCGGCCCTTACGGATGTGTGCTGGGATATGATCTGTTTTCCGACGAGATGAAGGATGCCGATATGCTAAAACTGGCCGAGACCGTAGGCTATCAGGAGGGCATGGATGTGGTCCCTGATCCGAAGATCATTTCTCCGAAGGCATTTTTGGATGAGTGTATAAAGGAAAGATTTCCGAATCCTTATCTCGGAGATACCTGTCTGCGCCTGTGTACGGATTCTTCCCAGGGCCTGGGTGTGCGTTTCGGAGTTACCATAAAGTCCTATGTGGAAAAATATGGAGATGCGAAAAAATTAACGGGAATTCCGCTTGCAATTGCCGGATGGCTCCGCTATCTGCTCGGTGTGGACGATAAGGGGGAGCCTTATGAGCTGGCTCCGGATCCGATGGCAGAGGAAATGCAGAAACAGCTCTCCACGATTGTGATAGGAGATCCGTCAAGCCTTACTGACCAGCTAAAATGGATTCTTTCTAATGAAAATGTATTCTTTATCGATTTATACAAAGCCGGAATCGGAACATTGATCGAAGACATTTTCCGAGAGGAAATCGCAGGTTTCGGAGCGGTTAGGAGGACGGTTCAGAAATATCTTGCACAATTATAAAATGTTGTGTCAATCTGATCTTTGACTAC
>CAQNVT010000057.1 GCA_948844705.1 uncultured Dorea sp. | reverse complement strand
GTGGAGTTTGTGCCCAAGCAGCGCACACAGAAGACCACGCAGAAAAATGAGAACAAGCAGGAGCAGAAGGCCGGTGATGGCGAAAAAACCGAAAAACGCACCTGCCATGACCTATGCATATTATCACAATGTCGTAAAGGGAAAGAGCCCGAAAAATGCACCGACCTACATTCCGGATGAAGAAAGCGCACCTGCAGAGACAAAGGAAAAATGGGTGTGCAGCGTCTGCCGTTATGAATACGACGGGGATATTCCTTTTGAAGAGCTTCCGGATTCCTATGTCTGCCCTGTATGCAAGCAGCCAAAAAGCAAATTTGTCAAACAATAAGAGAGGTACCTTATGCTTAAAATAGGCTCACATGTCAGCATGGGCGGGAAGGATATGCTTCTTGGCTCCGCAAAGGAGGCGCACTCCTACGGGGCCAATACCTTCATGTTCTATACCGGCGCCCCGCAGAACACAAAACGGAAAGACATCAGCGAATTAAACATCGAACCTGCATGGGAATATATGCATGAAAACGGAATTGACGATATTATCGTCCACGCACCATATATTATCAATCTGGGAAATACCGTAAAGCCGGAAACCTTCAAGCTGGCGGTTGATTTTCTCGCATTGGAGGTCGAAAGAAGCGAGGCCTGTAAGAGCCGCACTCTCATTCTCCATCCCGGCGCCCATGTAGGCGCCGGAGCTGATGCCGGAATCGGACAGATCATAAAAGGACTGAATGAAGTTATCACAAAAGATACAAAACTTAATATCGCGCTGGAGACAATGGCCGGAAAGGGCTCCGAGATCGGCCGTTCCTTTGAGGAGCTCTCGCGTATCTATGACGGGGTGGCATACAATGACAGACTCCGCGTCTGCTTCGACACCTGCCACACCCATGACAGCGGATATGATGTCGCCCATGATTTTGACGGTGTAATGGAAGAATTTGACCGGATCATCGGAAAAGACCAGATCGCCGTCTTCCACATTAACGACAGCAAGAACATATGCGGCGCAAAAAAAGACCGCCATGCCAACCTGGGCTTCGGTGAGATTGGCTTTGACGCCCTCTCCTATATCGTCCATCACCCGGATTTTGAGCAGATCCCCAAGATACTGGAGACACCCTATGTGGCGTCGCCGACAAAAGAGAAAGTCTCTTACGCGCCTTACAAATACGAGATCGAGATGCTGAGAAAAAAGCAATTTGATCCGGAAGTGCAGGAAAAAATCATTATGGGGACGTAGTAAAATTAATTTTACTACGTCCCAGATTGAAAATACCCTGTCCCTTTTTATCAATTAAAACAATTTCTTTCTATTTATGATAGACACCGCTGTAAACCTCATAACCGCCAAAACCCTCCACTATAATCTGTTCATCCTGTAAACTAACTGAAATCTCATCCCCATCGATATAACAAATATCATCTATAATTTTAATTTCTAATATCGGAAGAAGCGGAATATCATAAGGTGGCAGTTCTCTCGGTTCTATCTCAATATAATACCCATCCAGCATTTTATCGAATGTCAAACTCCCGCCTTCATCGCAGACATATTCCCCAAGCCATGAATCATATCCTCCTGTATCTTCTATACCGGAAACCTCTCCTTCCACAAACTCCGGGAGACCGAATCCCGCGGATGCGTCCACATTAATTTCACCGGCTCCGTCTTCTGCGAGAATCATCTCTGCCATTTCACCAGAGGTTATCTCTTCTGTTATCACACCTCCGTCTGCCTCCTCTATACTGCACTCAACCTTCCCTTTCAGGAGATATACATTCATCTGATTTTCAGATACCACATCCACCCAGCCGCATGTGCCGCGGATACCTACCGTCATAGTAGAGGTATGGATCGTCATTGTCTCGTCGTCATCAAGCGGCTCTGTAATGTTAAAAAACATTCCATGGAAAGCTTTCAACCGCTGTCTTTAAATCATAACCGCTGTGAAGCTTCATTTTTTCTTGCTTCCTCATTCCTTTTTGTTCTCTGTTTTCGTCTGGACAAGAAATACTGCCCCGATCCCAACAACATTATAATAACATGAACTATTTTAAATTGGCAAATCCAGTTAATGTATTCCTCCACAGGAAGCTTATTTTGCGTTACTGGAACACCCGTAGGGTGTGAACAACAATCATTTTGCACCTATTGTATTCATTTTATTGATTTTTTTCACCTTTTCGCGTATACTATAGAAAAGATATAAAGGAGGCATGGTTATGGCACAGGCAACTTTCAGCGTCCGCATGGACGAAGTATTAAAAAAACAATTTGACGGATTATGTCAGGAATTCGGCATGAACGCATCTACTGCAATAAATGTATTTGCAAGAGCCGTTGTCAGGCAACGCAAAATTCCTTTTGAAATCTCCTCTCCAGAAACAGATATCACCAGAGAAGGTGCAATGCAGGCATTTATGGCTTTAAGAGCACAAGCCAGTGATAACGGCATTGCAGATATGAGTCCGGATGAAATAAATAAGGAGATAGAACTCGCCCGAATGGAGGCTGAGGCATGATTTGTTACGCAGTCATAGATACCAACGTGCTCGTTTCAGCATTACTCTCCAGCAAGAATGACACCTCTACGGTTCAGGTCCTTGCAAAGGTGATTAACGGCGAGATCATTCCCGTTTACAGCAATGTAATAACAAAAGAATATCGGGAAGTCCTCTCTCGAAAAAAATTCGGCTTCTCCGGTGAAACGATTGAATACTTACTCTCTGCTGTCGAAAAATATGGTATTCTGGTTGATCCGTCTCCCTCCGGGATAATCCTTCCGGATATGAAGGATGTACCTTTCTATGAAGTTGTGCTTGAAAAACGCGATGATAACGCTTATCTTGTCACAGGAAATATCAGGCACTTTCCCAAGAAGCCGTATATCGTTACTCCACGAGAGCTTCTAGACATATTAAACAGCAACAAATAGCAAAATACTATCATCACTTCACAGAGGATACCTTTTTTCTGTCTATCACTGCCTTATTGTACCCGTCCCGCCTGTTTCTACCTCTCCCTCTTCAGAATGATCGACACGATCCCGCACAGCAGCCCGCCGACCACAAACACGATCCAGCAGGTTTCCCACAGATTATAGACAAGCCCCGCCACAAGAAAAATAATCGTAGCCACAAGCATGATACATCCGCACCAGACAGAGAGCATTGCATTTTTCTTCCTGCTCTCCGAATCCGGGCAGTTGCTCTTATTATACTTCTCCACGTCATATTCATCCTTTTTCATTCCGCTGTACACAAAAATTCCGACTGCCGCCGCCACGCACACCATAAACAATCCATAGTAAAAATCCTCCGTCATACCTTCCCGGAGCGGAAGATGCTCGCCATTCATTCCAAAGACAAGCATACCTGTCAGGATCAGCCCTATTGCCGTCGTGATCAGCACCGGAAATCTCTTTTCAAATGCTTCCTTTTCCTCCTTCAAATAAAAATCCTGGATAATCGGATGATTTTTCCGATAGCTTTCATCCTGCATGCCATTTGCGACAAGAATCAGGATCCCTATGATCATAATTACCCAGAATACCGTATCTAAAAGCATTTCACTCATCCGAAAGCCGGCCATCACCTCATAAGCAGCACAGGACAACACAAGAGTCACTATTCCGCCCGTGATCCCTCTGCGAAACCTTTGCATGTGCTCCCTGTGTGCCTGATTGTCCTCTATTTCCGACATACTGGCATCCTTCCTGAGCAATGTATCCATATCACAAAAAAACAAATCGCAGATCTGCAGAAGCTTATCCATCTCCGCATAGGAGCTTCCCGCCTCCCACTTTGAAACCGTCTGTCGCGACACATCCAGCTTCTCCGCAAGCTGCTCCTGGGTCATAGCCTCCCGCTTCCTGTAAAACTGTAAATTATCTCCAAATAAACTCATCCTTTTCACCTTTCTTCATAATCTGTATTTCCCACACGCGCTTCGGGTCATTCCTATCGTACAAAAACCTTCATGTAAAATCCATAAATTCTTTGTTGCTTTTCATGATTTTGATGTAAACTTTCGGTTGCATTGCCGATTTTCCGCGCTTTTATCGGAAAATCTATCCCTATCCAGTACTAATATACCATAATTCTGCTTTTTTTAGTGTTGACAATTTTCTCTTTATGTATTATTGTATTATTTAGATAATACAATCTTGTTGACAGAATGTAATACCAAATGATACTATTATTACTGGTAGACCGAAAAAGAAGTTATATGGCTGGTTACCTGTTATTCGGTGTACTATATAGAAAGGAAGTGCATTTATGCCGTGGGATCTGGATAATGACCGTCCTATTTACCTGCAGCTTATGGAACGGATCCGGCAGGATATCGTCTCCGGCGTCTATAAACCCGGGGATAAGCTGCCGTCCGTCAGAGAGCTTGCTCTCGATGCCGCAGTAAACCCAAACACCATGCAAAAAGCTCTCTCTGAGCTTGAAAGAGACGGGCTTGTATATTCGAAACGTACAAGCGGACGCTATATTACGGAGGATGAAACGATGCTAAAGCAATTAAAAGACGAGCTTGCCCTCACCCATATCCGGCAGTTTTTCGACCAGATGAAGCAGCTTGGCTTTGAGGAAAAAGAAATCCTGTCTATGATTCAGGAAGCTTTAAAGGAGGAGACCTAATATGACCCCCATCTTGGAATGCAAGGGACTTTCCCAGAGATATAACAGTACCTTTAACACCATTGACAATCTAAATCTCACGCTGGAGCGCGGCCAGATCGTCGGCCTTTTAGGTCCGAACGGAAGCGGAAAGACGACTCTGATCAAGCTGATCAACGGCCTGCTTGCCCCGGCCTCCGGAAACGTTCTGATCGACGGCAGGCTTCCGGGGATCGAGACAAAAAAGATCATATCGTATCTGCCGGAGCGGACTTATCTCGACTCCTCCATGAAGGTAGCCGATGCCCTCGCTTATTTTACGGATTTTTATGCGGATTTCCGTCCCGACCGGGCGCACCGGATGCTGAATGATCTGGGAATTGATATAAATGCAAGGCTTAAAACTCTGTCAAAGGGTACAAAGGAAAAGGTGCAGCTTATCCTTGTCATGAGCCGCGATGCACTGCTTTATATTCTGGATGAGCCCATCGGCGGCGTCGACCCCGCCGCAAGAGACTATATCCTGCGTACGATTCTTATGAATTATAATGAAAATGCCACCATACTCTTGTCCACGCACCTGATTCAGGATATTGAAAATGTCCTCGACCGGGTGATCTTCCTGCAAAGGGGAAGGGCCGTTTTAAATGCCACGGTAGACGAGATCCGCATGGAGCAGAGGAAATCTGTAGATATATTATTCCGGGAGGTATTCAGATGTTAGGAAAACTTATAAAATATGATTTAAAAGCCATAAACCGGTATTTGATCATCATACACGCATTCCTGATCATAGCCTCCGTTCTCCTGCGCGTTTTCCTGACCGGGCGCGTGTTTACGGAAGGAGTAGATTTTAATAATGAAAAAACCATCCTCGTTCTGGTCTTATTTTTTACGGCGTTCGTTTTACTTATCAGCGCGATTGCTTTTGCCACACAGCTTATTATCGCCGTGCGGTTTTATAAAAACCTGTTCTCTGACGAAGGCTATTTAACACATACGCTCCCGGTCACACCCGGGGAGCACCTGCTGTCAAAGACGATCTCCGGATGCATCTGGGGAATCATCAATATGGTCTTTTTCCACATCTCCGTGTTGATCGTGGCAGCAACTCCATATACGATCGGACTCCTTTTCCATAACAAATCCAGGGTTCTGGACGAGCTTGGATTTACGGGCAGCAATGTCTCGGTAAAAGAAGTTATCTTCTTTTATGTTCTGGCCTGCCTCGTCGGAGTCGTTACAAATATCGTTCTGTTCTATGCCTCTATTACCATAGGACAGCTGGTTCACAGCCATAAGGTCCTGGGCGCTATTGCGGCCTACTTTGTAATCAGCACGGCATTCTCTCTGATTGCGCTGATCGTTATGGCTCTCACCGGATTTCTGGGTGCTTCCATTCATCCTTCGGACTCCTTTGACTTTGTGAGATATATGTTGGATTCTCTGAAGATGAACGGAATTTTTGCTCTCATCCAAATAGCCGTCCTGTATCCGGTAACCTACTGTATCATAAAGAAAAAAGTGAATCTGGACTGACAAATCTGCTGCGGTCAGGAATATAGAAGGGGCTGTCGGTAAATGACATTTTTTAGTATCATTTACCGACAATCCCTTTCCTGCACTTTCTCCCAGAAACATGCCACCTTTTCCGCTACATTGTTCACATTGCACACCGATACATTCTCCCACTCTCTGGGAAATGTCTCGCGGTATCTGATATCCAGGAATCTTTCGTCCAGAAGAAGGATCACACCTCTGTCCTCCTCTGTCCTGATGACTCTACCTGCCGACTGGAGCACCTTATTCATCCCCGGATACAGGTATGCATAATCAAAGCCTCTGACACCGTGCGCATCAAAATAATCCTTCAACAGCTCCCGCTCCCTGCAGACCTGAGGAAGCCCTGTTCCCACGATCATGGCCCCGATAAGCTTATCCTCCGCCAGATCAATCCCTTCAGAAAAGATACCGCCCATCACGCAAAAGCCGATAAAGCTGTGCTTCCTTGTCTCCTCAAAATTTTCCAGAAATATCTCCCGCGCCTCTTCGGACATATACTGGGACTGCATGACATATTCTATCTCCTTTCCTCCCTCCGTTTCGGACTCTTCTGAAAGGAGAAGTATAAATTTGTCATAAACAGCCTCCATGAAGCGATAGGACGGAAAGAAGGCAATATAATTCCCTGTCCTCGCGCCTGCAGCATTAAGCAGATACCTGGCATACCGAAGATACATGTCCTCTCCCCGCCTTGTATACTTTGTACTGACATCATTCCCTGTAAGAAGCAGCCTTTTTCTCACGTCAAAGGGCGATTCCGCATAGATGGCATAGTCCTCTGCCTCCGTGCTCAGAAGTTTTTTATAATAATGAATCGGCAGAAGCGTTGCCGAGAAAAATATCGTACTGTTGCCTTTGTCCAAAAATTTTTGCAGATTATTGGCCGGATTCACACAGAATAACCTGAGCTTAAAATGCCCGTTCTCCTCAAGCTCTGAATAGATCACATAATTTTCGTCCAGGCATTCATGTATCCCGATAAACATACGCACATCAAAATAAAACTCCAGTACCTCTTTACGGAGCTCTTCTTTCTTACATTCCTCAAGAAAACGCTCAAGCTCCGCCAGCACCCTGAGAAGCTTCATATAGATGTGGGCCACGCTGTTAAGCACCTTATAACCCTCGGAACATTCCCTCTTAAGGGCAAGAAGTCCCTGATTGCAGTCATTAAGCTCCTTCGCAAGACGCGCATCCTCCGCCTTTACAAGCCGCTTGATCCGAAGCACATCCTCCTTATAAATGTGGGCGCTGTACATTTCCCGGGCGCGCTCCACCAGATTATGCGCCTCGTCGATCAAAAAAAGATATTCCCCCTTTACGCCCTCTCCGAAAAATCTGCGCAGATGGGCGTTCGGATCAAACACATAATTATAATCACAGATCACGGCATCCACCCAGGTGGATACATCCAGGCTCATCTCATGAGGGCACACCTTCCATTTTTTTGCCTGCTCTTCTAAGATTTCCCGGCTCATCTCGTCAGAGGATACAAGAAGCTCGTACACCGCGTCATTTACCCGGTCATAATGTCCCTTCGCATAGGGGCAGGCATCCGGATTGCAGTTCGTCTCCTCACAGAAGCAGATCTTCTCCTTGGCAGTCAGCACGATCACCTTCATGCGGAGCGCCTGCTCCTTAAGCTTATCGAATGCCTGAAGAGCCGCCGTGCGGGTGATCGTCTTCGCCGTCAGATAAAAGATCTTATCTCCCAGCCCTTCTCCCACCGCCTTCACAGCCGGAAACAAGGTTGCGATCGTCTTTCCCACTCCCGTAGGCGCCTGAATAAAAAGCTTTTTCTTTCTTAAAATAGTCCGGTATACAGAGGTTACCAGATTTTTCTGGCCCTCTCTGTAAGAAAACGGGAACTCGACGCCTTTAATCGACAGGTTCCGCTTTTCCTTCCACCGTATCTGATATCTCGCCCATTTTTCATACCGCCCCACAAGCTCCTCAAACCACTGCTTAAGCTCCTCGTACGGGTATACGCTCTGAAACCGTTTGATATCCTCCGTCTCCATATTGCAGTAGGTCATCTGGACTCCGATCTCGGCAAGCCCATGCTGGGACGCATAAATATATGCATAGCATCTCGCCTGTGCAAGATGAACCTCTACCGGCTTTTCTAATGCATGAAGCTCCGTAAAAACACCCTTGATCTCATCGATGACGATCCCCTTATCCGTCTCGATCACACCGTCTGCCCGTCCTTCCAGAAGCATACTATAGCCTCTGCAGGGGATCTCGTATTTTAGCGAAACCTCCGCATGATAGCCCGCACCCATCCTGCGCTGTATTTTCCTGTGTATTTTGCCGCCAAGCTGCATCGCGTCCTTATCCGCCGCCGCGATCCTGTTATCTATGTCTCCTGAGCGCAGGATGAATTCTACAAGACTGCGCACGGATATCCGGATTACCGGCTGATTTGTGTCCATGATATCTATTCTCCAATTTTTACAGATATCGTAACTGTTCAGTACCTTCACAGTTACCAGATATCTTATTATAGCACATTTGCCATCTCAGGCATATCCCCTCTGTAACGAAGCGGCAGATGATTAAGCTGGCACGCAGGATTCGTCCTTGACTCGATCGCAATGGTCTTACAGAAGCTTTTCCACAGCCTTGCATATTCAAGCTCTTTATCCGAAACCCTCATGGAAAATGACCGGTCAAAATCCTCGTTCCACACAAGCACCCAGTTCTTTCCTGCCTCATGGACCACGAACATCTGGTGTGTCTTATCATAGATCATCCAGTTTTCAAGAGGAAGCCGATCCGCAAAATGCGGTGCAAGGCAGGTCAGCACCTGATTCCTGGGAGTGATCTCCGAATACAGAACTCCGTTCACAAGCTCCTTAAACCTCAAAAAGCCTTTATAGCTGTGAGCCTCTCCGCCTACGCTTCTGCTGAGCTCAAACACCTTTTCCACCTTCGGATGACTCAGATGCTCCATGATCCTCGTACTGTCCGAAAGCCGCCTTGCCGCCAGCATGGTTCCGAGGATCGCATCCCCCTTCTCTCCGTCCTCCGAAAGCGCAGCATGATAAATGTCCCAGTATACACGCCTTCCCAGATGCTTTTTGATCATATTCTCCACGGCCTGCGCCTTAGAAGCCGTCTCCTCCGTCTGGCGGTATTCACAGAACAGCTCCTGCTCCAGAGCGTTCTTAAGCGCGATCCCACAGCTCTCTTCACTTCTTTTCTCCTTCCAGGCATCATAGACGGCAGAAAAAATCCCGGTTATCGTATCACTGCATACATATACTGTCTTCACATTACCCCTCCTGCCTTCTGTCCAAAATTTCCTCCGAAGCGCACGTCATCAAAAAGCGACAGCTGGCGGTATCCCATGTTCCTTACCTCCTCCGGAAGCTTCTCCTTTACACTAAGAAGATTCCTCGTGATATAATCCTCATCAAGCTTCGTCGGATACATCATCTTCCCGCTGCAGGTAATAAAATACATGGCCCTCTTTAACACAACCCCCATCTTCTTCAGATCGGAAAAATCCAGCACCCCGAGCCGTCTTGCTTTTACGATCCGAACCGCCGACTTATACCCAAGCCCCGGAACACGGAGAAGCATCTTATAATCCGCCCGGTTGATCTCCACCGGAAACTGCTCCAGATGCTTAAGCGCCCAGTTGCACTTCGGGTCAAACATAATATTAAAATTCGGGTTTTCCTCCGACAAAAGCTCCGATGCCTGAAAATGATAGTATCTCAAAAGCCAGTCTGCCTGATAAAGCCTGTGCTCCCGAAGCAGGGGCGGCCCTTCGTCAGTCCTTGCCGGAAGCGCCTTGTCCTCGTTCACATGGACAAATGCAGAATAAAAAACTCTTTTTAGCTCAAACCTCTGATACAGGGATTCCGCCACCTGAATGATCTGATAATCCGTCTCGGGAGTCGCACCGATGATCATCTGGGTGCTCTGTCCCGCCGGTACAAACCGCGGCGCATTGCGGTAAAGCATAAGCTCATTTTTATTCTCTGCCGCCTTATTCTGCACAAGACGCATGGGAGTCAAAATATTTTTTCTCGTCTTATGAGGTGCCAGAAGCTTTAAGCTGTCCGCCGTAGGAAGCTCCAGATTCACGCTCATCCTGTCCGCCAGAAATCCCACCTGCTGTACCAGTCCAAGATCCGCACCCGGAATCGCCTTCACATGAATATACCCCTGAAAGTTGCATTCTTTTCGAAGCTTATAAAGAGCCGCATAGATAAGCTCCATCGTATAATCCGGACTTTTTAAGATACCGGAGCTTAAAAACAGTCCCTCGATATAATTTCTCCGGTAGAATTCCATCGTAAGCGTACAGATCTCATCCGGCGTAAAGGAGGTTCGCACCACGTCATTGCTCCTTCTGTTGATACAGTACTTGCAGTCATAGATACACTCGTTCGTAAACAGTATCTTGAGAAGGGAAATGCACCTTCCGTCCGCCGAAAAGCTGTGACAGATCCCGGTCTGCTCACAGCTTCCCATACCGGTTCCGTCACCCTTTCTCGCTGTCCCGCTGGAGGTACACGCAACATCATACTTGGCCGCGTCTGTTAAAATATTCAGCTTATCATACATTGACATGGGTTCCTGAATCCGCATATCCATATTACACACCCCGTTTCGCAAACGTTTGTTCTCTGTCTCATATTATAGCCACAAACAAACGTTCTGTCAACATATAATGGATACTTTTTAAATAATTCCTTTGATACTCCCTGTCAGCGTCCCGATAATCTCTACCAGCTGATTTACATCGCACCGGGAATTTCCCGCATACGCATGATATCCTCCCTGGATACAGTAGGTAAGGATCACATTTTTTACTGTATCCTCCCGGTACTGCGGGTATTTCTCGAAGATCAGCTCCTTTACCCCCCGCTCGATCCTGTCCGCCAGATAATTTCTCTGCTTTCCCGAAAATAAAATGGTGATAAGAGAATTCTGGGCAAAATATGCATAAAAAAGCTCTCTTGTAAATTCGGCCGGATCCTCTTCAAAATATTCCGGGTGCAGAATCCCCCTCGTGATAGAAGCTACAACCTCCTCGCAAAGCAGATCCGACAGCTCATAAACATCTCTGTAATGTGCATAAAATGTAGACTTATTAATGCATGCCTCCTGGCAGAGCTCCTTTACCGTGATCTTTTCCAGCTCCTTTTTGGATCGCAGCAGCATGAACGCATTTCTTATGGCACGCTCTGTCTTTATTGTCCGAAGATCCATGATATCCCCTTTCCCGACACATTTCTCAAATCGTCGTTTATCCGTCCAATCACCCATATTGTTGGTCGATATCCTGATGCAAATAGTATACAATAATTATAGGCAGAAATCCAACTACTGTCTATTACTTTATGAATATGGAGGTTACATTATGGATTTTTACGGATTTTATACCGGCAAGGTATTCGACGCATACCGCTTTCTCGGCGCTCATACAGAAAAGGAGGGTGTTACCTTCCGCACCTTTGCGCCCGCCGCTTCCCGCATCTCCCTGATCGGTGAATTTTCGGACTGGCAGGAATGGACCATGAACCGCATCCACGACGGCAATTTCTGGGAATGCTATGCAAAAACCGCAAAACCGGGACAGATGTACAAATACCGCATCTACAAGCGGGACGGATCTTTTACGGATCACTGCGACCCCTACGGCTTCGGAATGGAGCTCCGCCCCAATACCGCATCTGTCATCCGGGATCTGTCCGAATACACTTTCAGTGATGAAAAATGGATGAGGCAGCGCACAGACTGCAAAAGTAAACCTCTTAATATCTACGAGCTCCACTTCGGCTCCTTTAGAAAGCCGTCCGAAAAAGCCGATGACTGGTATACCTACGCTGAGCTTGCAGACATTCTGATTCCGTACCTTAAGGAATACGGGTATAATTATATTGAAGTCATGCCTCTTTCAGAGCATCCCTGCGACGAATCCTGGGGCTATCAGAACACCGGATTCTTCAGCCCGACCGCCCGTTACGGGACCGCCGCTGATCTGATGGAATTTGTTGATATCTGCCATAAGAACAAGATCGGTGTCATCATGGATTTTGTTCCGGTCCATTTCGCCGTGGACGGCTATGCCCTGGCCGATTATGACGGAACTCCTCTTTATGAATACCCGCATTCCGATGTGGGTGTAAGCGAGTGGGGAAGCAAAAACTTCATGCACTCAAGAGGCGAGGTCCGAAGCTTCCTGCAGTCCGCAGCCGGCTACTGGTTAAGTGAATATCATGCGGACGGCATCCGCATGGACGCCATCAGCCGCATTATCTACTGGCAGGGAGAGCCGGCCAGAGGGGTCAATAATAATGCAGTAGCTTTTATCCGGGAAATGAACCGGGGACTTAAGGCTATGTACCCCTCTGCCATTTTATCCGCCGAGGATTCCACATCCTATCCGGGCGTCACACGTTCCCCGGAGGAAGGAGGCCTTGGCTTTGATTACAAATGGGACATGGGATGGATGAACGATACGCTGGACTACTTCCGCACCGCGCCCGAATATAGAAGCAGGGATTATCATAAGCTCACCTTTTCTATGATGTATTACTATAATGATGCCTATCTTCTGCCCTTCTCCCATGACGAGACCGTGCACGGAAAGGCAACAATCCTTCAGAAAATGAACGGGGAATATGAAGATAAATTCCCCCAGGCCCGGGCGCTTTATATGTATATGTACGCACACCCCGGAAAGAAACTTAACTTTATGGGAAATGAAATCGGACAGCTAAGAGAATGGGACGAAAAGAGGGAGCAGGACTGGGATATCCTGAAATACCCCCTCCATGATGCCTTCCACCAGTTTATGAAGGACTTAAACCAGCTATATTTAAAGAACCCTGCACTCTATGAAAAAGATTATGAGAACGAAGGCTTCCAGTGGATCGACTGCCATCAGGAAGAACGCTGTATCTATGCTTTTGAACGAATCTGCAAAACACAGCGGATCGCCGCGGTCTTCAACTTCTCTGATAAAGTACAGGAAGACTATGCCTTTACCCTTAAAAATGCCCGTACATTAAAGCTTCTTATTGCCAGCGACATGGACAAATACGCAGGAGAAAAGCATTATAAAACAGAAACCATTACATTAGAAAATGGGACTGCCTGTGTGACACTTAGCGCTTACAGCGGAATATTTTATCTTGTTTCATAGAGAAAACTGCTCATCATGCTCCTTAAGAAGCTTTCCGAGATTCAGCGAAAGCCCCCTGATTACCTGGGATGATACAGCCGCCGTAAAGGGCACGGCAAGCGGCGGCTCTCCCTCATCCAGAACATAAACAGTAATATATTCCTTATCCATATCCACAACCCAGTACTCCCGAACTCCATATTTTGAATAAATACGGTACTTTTCATGGTAATCATATTTTCTGGTGCTCTCTGACACCACTTCCACAATCAAATCCGGCGCTCCCATACAGACTCCGTCCTGTATAAGCTCCCTGTTACAGATAACTGAAATATCCGGCTGAACGACTACCCCGTTGCATTCACTTAGGACCACGCAGAAAGGCGCTGGTATAACCTCACACTTTTTACATTTATGCTTAACAAACTGATAAAATTCCATTAACATCTGAACTACAATAACCTGATGCCTGTCGTTTGGAGCATTTTTCTTAATGAGCCGTCCTTCTATCAATTCATAATCCACGCAGTCAGGCAGTGCAAAGTAATCCTCTACCGAATACTCCGGCTCCACAAAATATTCGGCCTTTGCCTCCCTGATTAGATTAGGAGTACCATAATCATATCTTCCAAGAAGCTCATCTGCCGATACAAAAAGTGTCTTCGATATCTCGGCAAACATTTTTATATCCGGTGAACGCTTCCCGGTCTCATAACCCGCATAGGTAGAACGCGCAATTCCGAGACATTCCGCCATATATGCCTGGCTGTAGCCTCTGGCCCGCCTTGCAAAACTTAAATTCTCCGCAAATATCTCTATCTCAAATTTCAAGCTTAAGCCTCCCTCCATTATCTTTTATACATGCAGCTATAATATCACATTTTGACGCAATACGCAACATTTTCTGCGACATATATATCTAAAAGTGAATAAATAATCACTAATTTTAAAAGGCAGTGGACTACACCACTGCCTCTACTAATATACAATCTCTTAATTTTATTTCTTTTACGCCAATCTTCTTTTTCTTATTAAAATTAAAGCTTAACATATATCCTTTCTGCAAATGATAATGCTCCAGATAATCCAGCAGCTGATTTTCTCCTCTTGTATGATAAGCGTTTCCCCGCCATATTTTCAATTCAACAATAATCTGTTCTCCCTGATAATCAATAATGATATCTGTCCGCTCCATATTACGCGTGCGGGATTCGATATAATAATTTCCTGCTCCATTGATAATCGGTTTCAAATACAAAAGGAAAAATTTCCGCCCATCCTCCTCATAAAAAGCTTCATCCCTGTCTCCATAAAGCTCATCAAAATGAAAAACAAATTTTTCAAGGATTTTGTACATATCCAAATGCCCATTTACAACAAACTGGTTTTTACTTTGCAGACTGGCTTTAAAGAGTTTTGTATTTTGCATCTCTGTTGTCGTGAGAAAATAATTATATATCCGTGTCTCAAATATCCGGTTCGCGACGATTATCTTTTCTCCGTCGCTCTTTATAAAGCCAAACATAAGCGCCATATCTATCAGACTGTCATCTGGATTATACGCGATATTCTGCCCGCAGAACAAAAGTGAATACAGCACAGACTTTAACTCGGGATAAGCCTCAAGCTTTCCAATCAGAGATTCAAACAACGTGTTTTTTTCAGCCAATAAAATTTTCACAGCCTCTAAAAGGCCATTCTTTGTCCATGAACTTTTTTTATCAGGATAATCCGGGCTTCCTGAAATCTGTTCATCTATGATTTTGCATAGCTTTGAAACAAGAAATGGATAACCGGAGGTATAATCATAAATCATCTCTGAAATTCCCGTGATATCCATTCCTGTTTTATAATCCTGCTCATATTCCTTTAACATCCCTGTGATGTCCTCTTTCGAAAAATCCATATCAATCAGAAAATCAGCAGCAATATTCCATGGGCTGTTTACTTTGCGGTCATCCTCCCCGGCAAACTTCCGCTTCATATTCTTGATGTCATAGACCCCCGTAAGAATAACTGACTGAAAGGCGGCTCTTTTGTCTCTCTGAATATAATATCCACGGAGCTGTGCAAGAAAATCAAGAAACACCTGATTATTTGCCGCACTGTCCACCTCATCAATCATGAGTACAATTTTTTTGTCTGCAATGCCGCACCACCTGCTTAAACAGCGGAATAGTCTGGACAACCGGACATTTTCCCTGTTACCTCCGGCAAATCCCTTCAGCTCGCTTTTGATTTCTTCCGGAATGCAGCCTGTCTTAGAGGCAGCATCTAAAAGTTCTTCTGAAAATGCTTCCACAAAGGTATATTCATTCTCAAAATCTGCAGAACTAAGCAGCTGAAAATCCAGGCTGATGACTGTATAATCCTTTTGCAGAAATCTTTCCAGCGCCTGCAGAGTTGTTGTTTTTCCATATTGACGGGCGCGGTTAATTGTAAAATACTGCCCCTGCTCCACCATGCCTCCGATTGCCTGAAGTCTGGTATCAAGATTAACCATATAATGCAGCTTCGGACTGCAACCGGCATTGATATTAAATGATTTCATGGAAAAACTCTCCTCTTTATATCTTATTTACTGCCTCCGCCAGATACTCGTTGCTGATCTCATAGAACCTCTCCTGTTCCACTGCCCCGGCAAGCTCCGCATCGATCGGCATCTTCCCAAGCACCGGAATATCAAGCTCCTTTGCTGCCTCATCAATGCGGCTTTCCCCAAAGACCTTGATCTCCTTTCCGCAGTCCGGACACTTAAGATAGCTGTAGTTCTCCACGATTCCAAGCACCGGAATATTCATCTGCCTTGCCATACCGTAAGCCTTCTTCACAATCATCTTCACCAGATCCTGCGGAGACGTCACGATTATGACTCCGTCAACCGGAAGTGACTGGAAAACGGTAAGCGGCACATCGCCGGTTCCCGGAGGCATGTCTACAAACAGATAATCCAGATCTCCCCAGATCACATCGGTCCAGAACTGCGTTACTACTCCGGCAATGACCGGACCTCTCCAGATGACCGGATCGGATTCATTTTCAAGAAGAAGATTAATGGACATAATCTTCGTGCCATCCTTTGCCTCACAGGGAAGAATGGCATCCTCGGTTCCCCTTGCCTTCTCGTGAATCCCATACATTTTCGGAATAGACGGACCCGTAATATCCGCGTCCATAATTCCCACGGAAAAGCCCTGTTCTCTCATCATACGTGCCAGTGACGCTGTCACCATAGATTTACCGACACCGCCTTTACCGCTTACTACCGCGATCACCTTGCGGATATGTGACGACGCATTTGCCGGTTTCCTGAAATCCTGCGGCTTGCTGCCGCAGCTGTCTGCATGAGCGCAGCCCGCACAGTCTGACGGGCTGCAGCCATTCTGCTGCTCTGCCATATCAATCAATCCTCCAAATCATCCTATATATTATCCGTTCCTTTACTCAACCGCCGCAATCACTTCGATCTCACAGAGTGCTCCCTTCGGAAGCTCCTTTACTGCGAAGCAGCTCCTTGCCGGCTTGGACGTAAAATATTTTGCATATACTTCGTTGAATGCACCGAAGTTTGCCATATCAGACAGAAAACAGGTGGTCTTTAATACATGGTCAAAATCCGTTCCTGCCTCCTTAAGCACCTCGCCGATATTCTTGCATGCCTGATCGGTCTGTCCCTCGATCGTATCGGAGTCGATATCATTTACCTCCGGATTAATGCCAAGCTGGCCTGCAGAATATAAGATTCCTCCGTGTACATACCCCTGTGAATAAGGGCCCAGCGCCTTTGGCGCCTTCTCTGTTGCTACTACTTTCATCATTTACCTCTCCTTTGCTTTTTCTAATAATTTTTGTGCAATGCACACATCAAAAAGTCCCATCCCTACCGATTTAAAATAGGTGGTCTTTTTTGTCACTTCCTCTTCCGGTTCGCCGGACGTAAGAAATTCGTTCATAAGAACGGTCCTGTCTGCCGTGATCCGTCCTTCCTCAAGCGGCTGGCTTAAATCTCCGCTCTCCTCGCAGGCATAGGGAAGCTCAATGTATACCTTATCCGCAAGCTCCCAGATCACATCGGGGATCTCGCGCATCTCAGGCGTATAGGAACCTATGGCAACGATGCATTTCCCGTCAAGGAGCTCCCTGCTGTCAGGAAGAACCGGCGATTCGGAAGGCGTGGCGGTGCAGATGATCTCACTGTTTCTCACAAGCTCCTCCACTGTTTTACATTGTACTACCTTTACCCCCGGATTATCAATAACTTTTTCAAGACGGGCAAGATATTCTGTCAGATCCCTGCCGCTGTGATTATATACATATACCGTATGAATCTCTCTGGCCGCACATGCATACAGCGCCAGATGGAAGCCCTGGACGCCTGCACCTACGATTCCTACCGTCCGGCAGTCCTTTCGGGATAAATGTCTTATCGCGACGCCTCCCACCGCCCCCGTCCGGTACGCAGTAACGCTCTGCCCGTCAAGCACGGCCGCCGGAGCTCCTGTCCTGCTGTCATTTAAAAGAACAATTCCGTCGATCGACGGAAGGCCTAGCTTCGCGTTTTCAGGAAAAATGGACAGAATCTTCGTTCCGATCACATCCTTTGTATAACAAGGCATATACATCATCGTTTTATTGTCATGCTCCACCACCGGTCTTGGGGGCATATAATAATCTCCCGCCCCGAAGATCCGGTATGCCTCCTCGATCTGATCCATCATCTCATTTAAATCCACAAGCTCTTCAATCTCTTTCTTTCCTAAAACAATCATCCTTTCATCCCTCCAGCTCTTCTTTTTCTCTTGTTACATCATTCAGCCATTTATATTTCCGGTACCGCCACAGACAGACCGGTACCTTAATGATCTCGTCACTCATGAGTATCGCATAAACCACCGGCACACCCGCATGAAAGACAAATGCTGCCGCGGCTCCCAAAAGGATCGAGCAGCCCCACATAGAGAGCACATCCATATAAAGCCCGAACTTTGTATCACCGCCTGAACGGAAAACGCCGCACACCATCGTCGTATTAAACGCCTGCCCTACTACAAAATAAGACATGACAAAAAACATAAACCGAAGATATGACTGAGACCTTGCAGAAAGTGTCAGCACCCGGATAACGACCGGTCCGGCCAGGAGGATCATTCCTCCGCCTAAGGCTCCAAGCATCAGGGACAAAAGAATAAAACGCCCTGCATAGGCTCTCGCATGCTCCTTCTTTTTCTCCCCAAGCGTTTTTCCAAGCCAGATCGCCGTCGCATTCGATATGCCGAACACTACTACCTGTGCCAGCTGACGTGCCACCTGCGCTACGGAATTCGCCGCCACCGCCTCACTGCCAAGATGCCCGATAATGGCCGTATTACAGGAGGAACCGAGTCCCCACATCATTTCATTTAACACCACCGGCATGGCATAGCGCACATAATCAAACAGCAGCACCCGGTCAATATGTATAAGATTGCGAAGCCTGATCTTCACAATATCATTTTTATAGCGCGCATAGAGAAGCACAAGAAGCGTCTCCGTGATCCGGGCACATAAGGTTCCGATCGCCGCCCCCACAATCTCAAGCCTGGGTGCCCCAAACAAACCGAAAATCAGAACCGCATTGATGATAATATTCACAAACAGCGACACAAAATACACGACCGTCGCTACGACGACCCTCTCAATGCTGCGCATGATATTCAGATAAACCTGGGTGACCGCCATAAAAATATATGAAAGTCCTACGATTCTTAGATATTTCGCGCCCTCCGTTACTACCGCCTGATCAGACGTATAGATGCCCACCAGCGTCTCCGGCATAAAAAACGCAGGCAAAGTGAACACGGCCGCCACCAGTATTCCTGCCGTAAGCCCCATGCCAAGAATCTTCTCAATAGTATTCGTGTCCCGTTTTCCCCAATACTGTGCCGTAAGCACCGTAGAGCCAGCCGTGATCCCGAAAAAGATAAGCATCATAATAAATTGTATCTGCCCGGCAAGCGACGCTCCCGAGAGCACCTTTTCTCCCACACGCCCCAGCATAAAGACATCCGTTGCCGTGACACCTACATTGATCAGATTCTGCAGCGCCATAGGGAGCACGAGGGCAAATACATTTTTATAAAAATTTTTCCAGTCTATATTTAAATTATCCCCTGATTCCATCCTCCGCATCTTTCATTATCTCCCCGTCAGGTAATACACCGCAAGCTGTGTCCTGTCCCGAAGCTCCAGCTTTTCCAGTATATCGCTGATATAATTGCGCACCGTACCCTCGCTTAAAAATATTTCCCCGGCAATTTCCTTATTGCTTAAGCCCTCTGCCACAAGCTTCATCACCTCGTACTCCTTCTCGCTTAAGCCATACGCCCTGTAATCAAAGGTCTTCTTTTCCGCAAGAAGCTCCGGAAGCCGCGCCGTAATCTCCGTTCCAAAAACAGTCTGTCCCAGCTGCACCGCACGGAGCGCCGGGAGAATGCTGTTATAATCCTGCTTTAAAAGGTAACCCTTCACACCGTATTTTAATGCCTTTACTATATATTCATCATCGGAAAATGTAGTGAGAAGGAGAATCTTTGCCTCCCCGTCAAAAGACAGAATCTCCTTTGCAGCCTCAAGCCCGCTCTTTTCCTTCATCCGGATATCCATGAGAAGCACATCCGGCCTTTCTTTTTTATAAAGAGAGACCGCATCCTTTCCGTCTGCCCCTGTTCCTGCCACCGTAATATCTTCATTTGCCTCCAATATTGTTTTAAGTGCTCCGGATACGAATATATCGTCATCCACGATCACGATCCTCACGTTTACTCCTCCTTTTTAGGCACCGATATATAGATACGGAAGCCTCTTTCCCTGCTGATCTGTATACTTCCGCCCATGGCACGGACCCGGTCCTTCATATTGCGGATTCCGATTCCGTCTGCTCCGGCGCTCTGTTTCCCTTTTTCTGTTCCGTTATCCTCTATAATAAGCTGATAGAGCCCCGGATGCTCTCTGGCCACGATCTCCACCCTTGATGCATTGCTGTGCTTTGACACATTATTTAACGCTTCCTTTACGATTGCAATAAAGCCGTACTTTACCTCTTTTGAGAGGACGTACCCCATATCATAGGTGAGCTCTGCCCTGCAAAAGGTATACTCCTTTGCAAGCTCCAGGAGTACCTCTCCCAGGTTTACCGAATCATCATGAAGATCATGAACGCTTTCCCGCACATTTGTCATCGCGGTATTTAGCGTATCCTCAAGCTGGTTAAGTGGTTCCTTCATCCCTTCATTCTGGTTCACTGCTTTAAGAGCTCCTGTCATGAGAATCGCCCGGGACAGCATATGCCCTACATGGTCGTGGATCTCACGGGCAATCCGGTTTCTCTCTTTAAGCTTCGCCGTATAGATCTCATCATCCTGCCTTTTAAGAAGATCCTTATTCCTCTCCTCTAACAAAATATTAAGCTCTCTTCCGTCATCTCTTGTTCTTCGGTACATCTCATCAAGCGCCCTGTACTTTTCATTCTGATAACTCAACAGACCCGCAAACACACATCCGAACAAAAGAATCATAAAAATTCCAGTCTCATTCTTTGCATAAAAAAAGACACACAATACTCCGAGCAGTACCCCCAGCATGTATTTCTTACATTCCAATATACTATATAACATCACCGGACTAAAAAACAAGAGCTTCGGACAAAAACATGCCGCTATAAGAAAGAAAAGCATAACGGCGGCAACCGTTCTCCCGGGAAGCTTGAGCCCCGCTGCCGATACGCAGATCAGCGAGACAAGAAATGCCACTACAAGCTCCGTATCTGCCGGAACCAGCAGCACGGTTAAAAAACAATATAACAATAAAAGAGCCTGAGCGGTGATTGTCCTCATATATCCTCCTGCCGAATTTATTACATTTGTCATATATCAGTTGTGACATGCGACACTACCATTATAAAGGGTGAAAATATATAATACAAGTATGAATTGGAAGGAGGTACACCCATGATCCACATTGAAAATCTAGTCAAACGCTACGGCACCCTGGTTGCCCTTGACCATCTGAATCTGGATATCGCAGAGGGCGAGGTCTTCGGCCTTTTAGGACCGAACGGCTCGGGCAAGACAACTGCCATCAACTGCCTTTTAGCGCTTCTTAAATATGACAAGGGTACTATTACCGTATTCGGAAAGGAAATGCGTCCGGACAGCTATGACATCAAGCAGAATATCGGTGTCGTCATGCAGAACGTCGCCGTATTCGAGCAGATGACGGTTCTCGAAAACATTGATTATTTCTGCGGCCTTTATGTAAAGGATAAAGAAAAACGCCGCAGACTTGTAGAGGAAGCGATCCGTTTTACCGGATTGGAGGATTTTAAGAAAATGCGCCCGAAAAAACTGTCCGGCGGTCTTTTAAGGAGGCTGAATATCGCCTGCGGCATCGTCC
>CAQNVT010000056.1 GCA_948844705.1 uncultured Dorea sp. | reverse complement strand
TTATACAACTTTTTATTTTGGAAAAAACAAAGTGATGATCAACTTCCCCTCCTGACGAGGCCTTCATCGTATTGATACCGATAACCTCACCCTTTGCGTTAAGAAGCGCTCCGCCGCTGTTTCCCGGATTGATCGCTGCGTCTGTCTGAATCAGCTCGCTGTCAAAGCCTTCCAGCGTCCTCTGAGTTGCAGATACGATTCCTGTTGTCACCGACTGTCCGTAGCCGAGTGCATTTCCGATGGCAATCACCGGCTCGCCTACCTGAAGAGCCGTGGAATCACCGAGCGTAGCCGTCGCGATCGCATCCATAGTCGAACTCTTGATATCGTCAAGCTTTACCGCTACGACTGCCAGGTCTCTTGACGCATCTGAACCCTTTACGGCTGCCTCCACGCTCTCCTCATCTATAAAGGAGACCGTCAGCGTATCGCTGTTTTCTACTACGTGGTTATTGGTAAGGATCAGAAGCTCCGTATCGTTCTGCCCGATAATAATTCCGGAGCCCGCACTCGGGATCTCCTGCTCATACACACCGCCGAAAAAGCTCTGTACCTGCTGAATGCTTATATTCGTGATAGATACAACGGTCGGCATGGAATTGTGGGCGATCTCGGTCACATCTGTCGTAACCTTTCCGCTTGAGGAGGTATTAAGCTTCATGCTCTCTACCTGCTTATCCTCTGTATTTTTCCCGGAGGCGCTCTCCTGCGCCCTGCCCAGGATCCTTCCTACGGCAAAGCTTCCTGCTTCGAAGGCTGCGCCTGCCACAAGCCCGAATACCAGCGCCGCGCAGACGATCTTAACCCATTTCGGCACCTTATGCTGCTTCTTAGGCTTCGGCTCCGTATAATTCTGTTCCGGTGTATAATAAGTATATTGGTTTTCCATATAAAAGTCTCCCTTCTTTATCATTTCTATGTACGTTAGTGTACTGCCAAATTGTGTTCAAAATGTGATAAATCTTTGTCGAAATCTTTAAATCATAAAAAGAGACCAGACACCTTACAGTCTGATCTCACTATCTTCATCCAAACTATTCCTGATCCTCGTATGCATTCCTAAGATCCAGAAGAGCCTCTCTTAAAAGCGCATCCGAAGCCACGGCCGCCTCATATTCGCCGTTCGTCTCCCCGATAAGCGACAGCACGTCCTCATGTGCACTTACCACCGATACATATTCCTTGAGTCCGGGATCATCGAGATCGCTTTTAATCTCATAGGCACCGCTTGTCCCATTCTTTTCCACATATAAGGTTCCAAGTCCCGGCACCTTCGTATATATGTCCCTGATCTTCATGTCATATTTCACAAATACGATATATGACCCTGTATATCTTCCTTCTTTTGTATATACCCGGATGTTGTCATAGCTTTCGATAAAATTCCTCCCGTTGCCGCGCTGCTCGTAATAATCCCTCACAGTCTCGGAAAGCTCCGGATACCGCTCCTCCCTCAGAGGATTGCACGCTTCCAGATCGCAGCCGATATTCTCGGCCCTTCCTGGCTCGCGGGTTATCTTTCGTACCTTTTGTGCTTTCTCTGTTATTGATTTTCTCTTCCAAATCACGGCTGATGGATTTGCCAAGAACGTTTTTCATGCCGCCCGAAACGGCAATAAACTGGTCTCTGT
>CAQNVT010000055.1 GCA_948844705.1 uncultured Dorea sp. | reverse complement strand
GGAGCAGGTTCCGGTAAAATAAAAGCTCTTCCCGGGATTCTGCTTTTCAAGCTCATACCGGACGCCGTTTTCCGTACAGATAATAAATTCCCGCCCCTCACTCTTAGCAGCGTAACCGATGATCCCGGAGGTGCTGCCTATATAATCCGAAATATTTCTTACCGCCTCCGGGCATTCCGGATGAG
This sequence comes from uncultured Dorea sp., assembly GCA_948844705.1. Lineage (GTDB taxonomy): Bacteria > Bacillota > Clostridia > Lachnospirales > Lachnospiraceae > CAPEBR01. Next base: position 6,262 of record CAQNVT010000055.1, on the reverse strand, counting down.
TAAGCACCTCCGCCGCCGGGTGCTCCTCCTTCGCCCTTTTAATCTCAAGAAGCTGCATCCTCTCGTGAACCGGACAATACCCCTCATTAAAAATAAAATTCTTTTCCGGAACCTGCTCCGCCACAAAATGCGCCAGATTCCTGTCGGGGATAAAATATATGTTTTTATTCGGCAGAGCCTTCACGATCTTAACCGCATTGGCAGATGTCACGCACACGTCCGAACAGCGCTTGAGCTCCGCCGTCGAATTAATATAGCATACAACCGCCAGATCCTCATATGTATCTCGCAGCTTCCTGATCGTCTGTGCATCCGCCATATGCGCCATCGCACAATCCGCTTTCATATCCGGCATCAGCACGGTCTTCTCGGGGTTTAGTATCTTCGCACTCTCTCCCATAAAAGACACGCCGCAAAATACGATCGTCTGCTCCTTAAGCCCTACAGCTGCCTTGCTGAGATAAAAGGAATCCCCGACATAATCCGCAACGGCCTGCACCTCGGGCCTTACATAATAATGCGCCAGAATGACCGCATTCTTTTCCTTTTTTAACCTTTGAATTTTTTCTGTAATATTCATGGTGATATACCTTCCTTTAATAAAATCCAGTTTATTATAGCACCGTTTATTACATGTGACAAGACATATGTTTTGACAAGTTGGGGACGTAGTAAAATTAATTTTACTACGTCCCAGATTGAAAATACCCTGTCCCCAATAGAAATGCCGACACCCCAAGACACATTGCCTCCGACAGTGTCGCGGCCCACCAGATTCCTTTTCCGCCAAACAAAGAGGTCAGGATCAGCATGCTGACCGCAAGCAGCACAAGTCCCCGGCCCAGCGATATAATCACGGCGGTTCCGGACCGCTCGATTGCGGTAAAGTACCCTGCCGCCACGACATTATAGCCTGCAAGGAAAAAGGAAAGTATAAAAATGCGGAATACCTTTGCCGAATAAGCAAGCAGCTCGGTCAGCTCTTTCGAGATAAAGATCCCTACGATCTTATCCGCCAGCAGATAGCATACACCCACGGCAAGGAACGAAAATACCGCCACCGTGCACAGCTCATATCTAAGAAGCCGGCGGCATTTCTTCTTCTCGCCTTTTCCGTAATAATAGCTGACAAGAGGCTGGCACCCCTGGGCCACTCCCACCATGGACATGACTACGATGGCATTCACATATGCAATAATAGAATAACTTACAACGGCGTCCTCATTTAAAAACCGGAGGATAGCCTGATTGAATACAAAGGTGATGATCCCCGCCGAAAGCTCGGTGATCCCTGACGGAAAGCCGTTGCGAAGCTCTCTTAAGATCAGCGACGGCCGGAATCTGTGCCGGCAGAATTTTATCGTTCCCTTTTCCCCCAGGAAATGCTTCAGATAGAAGACAATAACTGCCGTCTGGGAAACGCCGGTCGCAAAAGCGGCGCCGAACACCCCCTTATGCCAGACCATCACAAGCAGATAGTCCAAAATAAAGTTGAGGATAACCCCGATACTTACGATGATCGTTGCCAGCGCCGGATATCCGTCCGTACTGATCAGTATTTCAAAGGAATAGGACAGGATAAAGCATACCGCAAAGGGTGCAATCGTGGAAATGTATTCCTTCACATAGGGCATCGTCACATCTGTCGCCCCGAGAAATCTGCCAAACCCCTCAAGCCCTGCAAGCACGCCCGCCGTAATCAGAAGGGAAAGCACTGCCAGCACTGCCACGTTCTGCGAAAACACTTCTTTCGCCTCCTGTATTTTTTTCTGTCCGAATAACAGGGCGACGATCGTTGACGTCCCCACGGCAAAGGTAAGAGACAGGGCAAACATCCCGGTCACGAACGGGGAAGAGATATTGACCGCCGCAAGCGCCGTCTCGGACACTCCTCTTGCCACAAACATACCGTCCACCATGGTATACAGTGCAAACACCCACTGGGAGACAACCGCCGGCAGAATAAATTTAAAAAAGTCATGCTTTAATGATTTTCCTTCTAATCTCATAGTAAACTCCATTTTAAAAAATCCATAATTGTGCTTCTTTTTTATCCTAAACCTTAGTATAATACTAAGGTCAAGCTATTTTTTAAGAAAGGAAATGTCATGAAGAATTATTATAAAATCAGCGAGATCTCCAGGCTATACAACATCGGTCCGGATTCCCTCAGGTACTATGAAAAGCTCGGGATACTGAAGCCCAAACGGGATACGAACGGCTACCGCCTCTACAGCCTTAAGGAGCTTTATAAGCTTAACATGATCCGGGACCTGCGCTCACTGGATTTTTCCATGGAGCAGATCAGAGAATATCTGGAAAAGCAAAGTATCGATAATACACTGGCTCTCCTTCACGAGGAGCAGACTCTCCTTCGCACACGTATAAAGGAGCTCAAAAAACGGGAACAGATCATCCGAAACCGGATCACGGAGCTTACCGCTCTTTCCGTTCTCACCGCCGGAAGCTTTACCGTTAAAGAATGCCCCGCGCGCTCCTGCGTACAGCTAAACGAATATATTACGAGAGATGAGGAAATGGATTTTCTTATCAAAAAGCTGCATAAAAAGCATGAGAACAAGGTGCAGGATTTCGGTACCCAGACAATCGGCGCCTTCTTTTCCATGGAGGAGCTGGCAAACGGGATCCCAAATGTATACACCTCCGTATTTTTCGTGCTGGAGGAAACTACAGACGATTGTGATTTTATGCTGCCTGATGGAAAATATCTTTCCTGTCATTACAGAGGCAGCTATGAACAAAATGCCCTGCGTGTCCGGGAATTACTGGAATATGCGGCAAAAAAAGGCCTTCCGTTAGCGGGAAAGCCTTTTGAGATTTACGAAATCGACAACCGGGATACTATATGCCCGGAAGAATTCCTGACGGAAATCCAGGTCCGTATCATGGATCGTCCATCCATGTGACAAGCTGTGCCATACGGCTATTTCGTCACAAATAAAAACTGAAGAAACCGGATCAGCGTATACACGACAAATACTGCCGCTATTACCGTTTCAATCAACACTACATATTGAAGAGCCGGCATAGGACGTCCCATATTCATAAGACAGGCCATCGTCTGCTTTGACGCGATCGCACTGATTACAAACGGGAATGTAAATGACGCATAGCTTGGGAAAAACGGAAGCTTTAAGTATCCGACCGCCTTCACAAGCGCAAACAGATAAAGCACACTTGCCGCTGCAAACATTCCCATCAGCATTCCGTATGCCTTCGGGGTTACGGACTGCACATAGCCCGCGATGCACAGACTTGTCGGCGCCGCATAAATACAGATCAGCGGCTTCGCCGGATCCGGAATCTCTTTATACTTCACATAGCGGACTGTCACCAGCACCAGCAAGACGATCAGGGACACAAAGCCGAACCAGAATGCCGCACTTCCGACAGACAGCTTTTCATAAGCCGGAGCCGTAATCGCCGCGACTGCGATTCCCACATATACGATATAATAGCTTGCAAATACCTTTGGCATCTGCAGCTTTATGATAAATTTTATCGTAAAATACAGGATCAGCACTATATGAAGCGCGATCGCAAACAGCCAGATATAATAAGCTGCCGCCCCGATAAACGGCTTGACATATGTACTTAAGATCATGAGAGACATCGGAAATGTGCCTGCAACACTTGCCATGATCGGGTTCTTCATATCTTCCTTTACCGCCTTCGGGAACATAATAAGCTTTAATAAAACGAGAATGAGCAAAAGTCCCGCAACTGCTCCGCATACATAGCGTACCCCTTCGGAATAGCTCTGAAGCAGATTCCCAAGCGCCGCCGTCCCAAGCATGACTCCGCACAATGGAATCGGAACCTTCTTAATCATATCCTTCATATCCTTTAACCCCTTTACTCTTCGTCCAGATTTTTAAGTCCCAGCTCACGGATCACGATCTCGGCAACCTTGCCTGCACAAAGTCCTGTAAAATAAATACACTGCTCCTTATGCTCTCCTTTTCCCATATCAAATTCTCTCGTAAGAACACGGCAGCAGGTAGAATTCTTCCCATTATTCTCCTTAAACCACTGATGCAGCTCGTTCGTAAGCTCCATACATTTTACGACCTTCGGATCCTTCGGGCCGTTCTGCTCCGTACGCCCGAAAAATAATCCAAGTGCAAGAACGCCTCCGTTTAACGCCCCGCACAGACATCCGGAACGTCCTACTCCCACCGCCATGCCTGAAGCCATAGCGATAACCTCTTTCGGGACATCCAGCTCAAAATTGTCTCTGATTGCGGCCATCAACGCCTCACAGCAGAAATATCCGTTTCGGAAATTATCCTCCGCATCCTTTACTACCTTTTTTACACTGATTTCGTTTTTAATGTTCATTACATTTCCTCCTTCTGAAATACCTGCTCACCTGCAATTTTTACAGGGAGTGTTATTATCAGTATAGGCTATCCTTCCTTCTGTTTTGAAATAGATAGTTCTCATTAATAATATTGTTTATTTAAATTATCTATATATCGGAATAAGCATACAAAAAACCATATTTTCCGAAAGAAATAATTGTATATTTCTAACAAAAATATGGTCTGCTCTTCACTTTCTGTTGATGCTATTCAACTATCTGGTGATACTTCCTTCTCTGATCAGCCTCATCCACTGTATCACATGCTGCTTAAAAATATCGACTGCGTCACAAGGGCTGTCTCCTTTTCTTGTGAGCATGCAGATCCGCCATTCATACACTCCGTCAGAAAACGGGACCAGCCTCAGCCCTTCTCTCTTCATATCGTCGAATACAAAATCCACGGTAACGGAGATTCCCTTATTCGCCTTTACCATCTTGTGGCACAGACTAAAGCCGCTTGTTTCAAATATAATATTCGGTTCGAAGCCCGCCGCCCTGCACCTGTCCACGATCATATGATGGATTTTAAACTCACTGCTTTCAATGTAAAGCGGCTTGCCCTCCAGATCCCGAATCGTAACGGAATCCCTTGTGCTTAGAGGATGCGCTTCATTTACAAGAAGCTTTACAGGAAACATCTCAAGCTCCGTTACGTTATAGAGCTTCTCGTCAAAATCTGCAATAGAAAAAGCCACATTGCCTTCCCTCTCCTGAAACAGCCGTTCTACCTGCCGATCCGGATATTCCCGGTAATGAAACTCTATTTCCGGATGCTCTGTCTGGAAGGCCCGGATACATTCGGGTGTCACAAGCCGCAGGATCCCATAGGCCGAAAGCAGATCGACCACGCCCCGGTTCCTCTGCTCTATATGCAGGATCTCATTGCGAAGCTCCCCGTAATGAGCCACGCTCCTTTCTGCATACTCCGCCAGACACCGCCCGCTTTCCGTAAGGCTGATCCCTGCCGCCGTCCGTACAAAAAGCTTGCAGTCAAGCTCTTGCTCCAGATTTTTCACGACCTTGCTCAGGCCCTGCGGCGTCATGTATAAAAGCTTTGACGCTTTTGTAAGGCTCTGCTCCTTTGCAATCACCCGAAAGGACATTAAATCATGTATGTTCATTGGATTTTATCTCCTTTATCTTCCTTTGCATCCCGACAATCTTAGCTCTGTATATTATAACATTTTCTGCTATAGAAAAAAAGAAGATTTCCGCTACCGGAATGCCTGTAAAAGACAGACGGCAGCAGCTCTAATCAAGTAAAAGCGAATAATCCTCCGTGAATATCCACGTCATATCCGGCGCCCCGTATGCATCCCCTATGATATATACCGTGTACATTTTTCTTTCTCCGGTCTCGTGAATAAACTGAAAGACCGGCGCTCCGCTTAATGTCTCCGTGACATAAAATTCCTGATTCCCCGGCTGAAGCTGTTTGTAGGCAGAAACCGTTTTAAAACGCAGATCCTCAAAACGTACAATACCATTTTGCACCGTCATATCAAGAGCCGGTGAATTATAAGACAGGTTTACAGCTCTTACACAGGACCGCCCTGCCCCTCTGAACATGCACGGCATATCCGAAATCAGGTACATGCATAAGCCATTAAGACCATTTACAAATGCAACCGTGTACACGGCATCCGCCCCGAAGAAAAATGTTTCGCTGGCGATCAGCACCCTGCGCCCCTCTGCATTTACAACATTGATCGTCTTAAACTCATCTGTTTCAATAAAATACGAAGACACCTCTCCGTATTGCAGACGGTTAACAACCGGCTTATTCCCGATGAATACATTAAGAAGCTCATAGCCGACAGCGGCATTCAGGAAACGGATAGTACAGTACCCTTGTTCATCTGTATCCGGCTCGGG
>CAQNVT010000054.1 GCA_948844705.1 uncultured Dorea sp. | reverse complement strand
TGGGCGGCGGCAGTGTCCGGATTTGTGGAAGGGGAGGATGGCTTTTCCATTTTTATCCGTGCTATCCCTTATAATTTCTATGCTATTTTAACCATTGCCTGAATGTGGTGGACGGCCTGGTGGTATATCCGAAGGTGATCGAGAAGCGCCTTATGAGCGAGCTGCCGTTTATGGCGACGGAGAATATTATGATGGATGCGGTAAAAGCAGGCGGAGACCGCCAGGAGCTCCATGAGAGGATCCGCGAGCTTTCTATGGAAGCAGGAAGAAATGTAAAGGAAAAGGGACTTGACAATAACCTGCTTGAGCTGATCGCGGCAGACCCGGCATTCGGACTTGATGAGGAAGCTCTTAAAGCAGCCATGGATCCGGCAAAATATGTCGGACGTGCGCCTCTCCAGGTGGAGGCATTCCTTAAAAATGTGATAAATCCGGTGCTGGAAGAAAATAAAGAGGTTCTCGGCATGACGGCCGAGATTCACGTCTAAAATTTTGTAGTTGTGTGTATGTATAGGACGGCAGTTTTTTCATTGTCCGCGTCCGCGCATAACCCAAATAACTTCCAGCGTAAGTGAAGAAATTTTTTCGAAAAATACAGAAGAAAGAAGAATTGCATTGCAAAATCTTCCGAAATATTGTACTATTATCATATCAAATAATTTAAAATATTTATTTGAATTATCTATTACATGAGAAAAGGGGGAATTTGTAATGGAAGCAATGTTGAATAATATTTTCTCAACATTAGGCAGTTATCTGTCAAACTACATTTTGATCGTCGCGCTTCTTGGCGGCGGTATCTGGTTCACGGTGAAGCTTGGATTTATCCAGGTAAAAGGCTTCGGAGAGGGAATGCGAAGAACCTTCGGAGGGATGTTCAAGAAGGGCGATAAGGCCGGAGCAGACGGCATGTCATCCTTCCAGGCACTCGCGACGGCAATTGCGGCTCAGGTAGGAACCGGCAATATTGCAGGGGCGGCTACGGCGCTTGCGATCGGCGGTCCCGGAGCGATCTTCTGGATGTGGATCGCTGCATTTCTCGGAATGGCAACGATCTATGCCGAGGCGATCATGGCACAGAAATATAAACAGGTGGGCGCTGACGGAGAAGTGACAGGAGGTCCTGTATATTATATCCGTGCTGCATTTACGGGGACCTTCGGCAAGGTACTGGCCGGTATATTTGCCGTTCTCATCACCCTGGCGCTGGGCTTTATGGGAAATGCCGTACAGTCCAACTCTATTGCGGCAGCATTTAACACTGCATTCGGGGTACCGCAGTGGATCATGGGTGTTATCCTTGCGGCGCTCGCCTTGTTTGTATTTTTAGGAGGTACAGGACGTATTGCAAAGATCACGGAGCTGATCGTTCCGGTCATGGCGGCATTTTATATTGTCGGCTCCCTGATCGTAATTCTGTATAACTTTAAGGAGATTCCGTATGCGTTCCACGCGATCATTGTCGGAGCATTTGCACCGTCCTCCATCGTCGGCGGCGCAGCAGGTGCAACGGTTAAGCTTGCCCTTACAAAGGGTGTTGCCCGCGGACTTTTCTCCAACGAGGCTGGTATGGGATCTACGCCTCATGCGCATGCGGTCGCAAAGGTTAACCATCCGGTAGAGCAGGGCTTTGTAGCTATGATCGGTGTGTTTATCGATACCTTTGTTATCCTGAATCTTACCGCACTGGTAATTATTACGACGCATTCCATTCCGACAGGAAAGACAGGGGCGGAATTAAGCCAGTATGCTTTCTCTACACTGTATGGAAAGGGAGGAGACATATTTATAGCGGTCTGCATGTTCTTCTTCGCATTTTCAACAATTCTCGGATGGTATTTCTTCGGTCAGGCAAATATTAAATATCTGTTTGGCGCGAAGGCGGTTAAGGTTTATTCGGTGATTGTTGCCGTATGTGTGTTCCTTGGTTCGCTTGCAGAAGTAGAGCTCGTATGGACTATGCAGGATACGTTCAATTCGCTGATGGTTATTCCGAATATTCTTGCACTGTTTGCATTAAGCGGTGTGATCAGGAAGGTACATGACGATTATTTCCAGAATTTTAAAAAGCAGGGAAAATAAGGAATAATACATAAAAATAATCCTGAAATCTTATGCAAAATGCCTAAAAAAAATAAAATTCGACCAAAGGGTTGAAAATATTTTAACAATAAGTTATTATAGATGCAGGCAATGAAATATATTCGTTGCATCTATAGAACAAGTAAATAGCGGGATGATTTTTCCTAAGAGAGAGCTATCAGAGTATGGCCGCCGAAGAGGCAAACCGTGCAGGTGAGGTGAACATGTGCAGGGCGAAACTTTCAGGCAAAAGGACTGGGAAAAGGACCGTATTCTGAATCTTGTGTTGGATGACAACAGGCTTTGGAAAAAGCAATCAGGACAAAAGACAGAAAGGACGATAGCACATCTTTATTTGCATCGTCCTTCTTTTTTTCGAAAACTGCCGGAAAGGACGGATAAGATATGGCAAAAGATTATATCATAATAACGAATAATCCATTAGTCCCGAAAAAGCTTGATGACAGCCACACAGTTGCTTACGAGGATATTTCTTATGAGGACATATTAAGGGAAGTCAGAGACAGAATTCATGAGGGTCACCGGCTTTTATCGCACCCCTTATCAGGAAGTGTGAAGCCTAATGAGACACCGTATAAATCGGTGATGATTTCAAAAGGAAAGGGGGAGATAGAGGAAGGGTCGCTTGCGATAATAGAAAATGCCATACAAGCGTGCCGAAAGTTTGTATTTAAATCGGACAAGTACAGGCCGGAGGTATATGACGATTTTCAGCTGATCGACTGGACCCTGTTAGAAAGCGCGATCGCATCGGCAGATGTGTGGTAAGTCATTGGGGTTGTAAAAGCGTTGCAGCTTTAAACAATAATATCAATATTTTAAGGAGGGAATCAAAAGTGAGATTAGAAATGGGACACATTTACATTAAGGATATTCAGTTTGCGGCTGAGTCTAAGATTGAAGACGGTATCCTTTATGTATCCGAAGAGGCCGTAAAAGCGGTTGCTCTTGAGGACGAAAAGATTAAGAGCGTATCATTTGATATCGCAAAGCCGGGTGAATCCGTGAGAATCACGCCGGTTAAGGATGTTATCGAGCCAAGAGTTAAGGTCGAAGGAAGAGGGGGAATCTTCCCGGGCGTTATCGCTAAGGTCGATACGGTAGGCGAAGGAAAGACTTATGCATTAAAGGGCATGGCTGTTGTTACGGCAGGCAAGATCGTCGGTTTCCAGGAGGGTATCATTGACATGACAGGCCCCGGCGCCGATTATACACCGTTCTCCAAGACATTAAACCTTGTTATGGTTTGCGAGCCGGTAGACGGGATCAAACAGCATGACTATGAGAAGGCCGTACGTTTCGCAGGCTTCAGAGTAGCGGTATATCTTGGAGAATTAGCACGCGAGCTTACACCGGACGAGACAAAGGTATATGAGACATGCACCATCAAAGAGGGTATGGAGAAATATCCGAATCTTCCGAGAGTTGCTTATGTTCAGATGCTTCAGAGCCAGGGACTTCTGCATGACACCTATGTATACGGCGTAGATGCGAAGAAGATCGTTCCTACGATCTTAAGCCCTACGGAGATCATGGACGGTGCGATCGTATCCGGTAACTGCGTATCCGCATGCGATAAGAATCCTACCTATGTACACCTTAATAATCCGGTCGTTCATGACATGTTTGATCAGCACGGAAAGACCATTAACTTTGTTTGCCAGATCATTACAAACGAGAACGTATATCTTGCGGACAAGCAGCGTTCCTCCGACTGGACGGCAAAGCTTTGCAAGATGTTAGACCTTGACGGCGTTATCGTATCTCAGGAAGGCTTCGGTAACCCGGATACAGACCTTATCATGAACTGCAAGAAGATTGAGGCAGAGGGTGTTAAGACTGTTATCATTACAGATGAATACGCAGGCCGTGACGGAAAGTCCCAGTCACTGGCAGATTCTGACCCGGCTGCAGATGCAGTAGTAACGGGCGGTAATGCAAATCAGGTGATTATCCTTTAAGGCATCATTTAACTCATAAGGGTCAAAGCCTAAAAAAGCAAAGAAATTACCTTGTTTTATCATTTCCATAACACTTGGATC
>CAQNVT010000053.1 GCA_948844705.1 uncultured Dorea sp. | reverse complement strand
TATGTGCAGCATAATGGAAGCCGTGAAGTGTTCCTTTCCTCACCCAAAACGGATGGCTGTTCAGCGTATGTAAAATGATTGTTCTTTCCGTATCTTGTGGGCTTGTCCTTTGTTACAATATCATCTACCCAAAAGCCCACAAATAAAGACTGTTCGGGCATTTCGGGAGAGTGGAACATTTCCGATGCTTCAGTGGGTACAGAAGAGCTGGCACATATGGAAATGATCTGTGCCATCGTCCATCAGCTCACAAGAAATTTAACGCCGGATCAGCTGACCGAGTCTGGTTTTGATAAATATTATGTAGATCATACTCTGGCTCTCTGGCCGCAGGCAGCAAGCGGGGCGCCATGGACGGCAACGTATTTCCAGTCCAAGGGTGATCCGATTACGGATATCCATGAGGATATGGCGGCAGAACAGAAGGCCCGTACTACTTATGACAACATTCTCCGCCTCGTGAAGGAGCCGGAGGTCTGTGAGCCGATCCGGTTCTTAAGAGAGCGGGAGATTGTTCACTATCAAAGATTCGGCGAAAGCCTGAGGATTATTCAGGACCACCTGGACAGCAAGAATTTCTATGCATTTAATCCGGAATTTGACCTTCGCTCCTGCAGTAAATAATATTTTGTGCCCAAACTATATGTCCGGCTTCCGTCAGCTATGCGGCGGAAGCCCTGTTACTTTTCATTTTTCCAGTTGTTTTTGTCTCCGTTAGTAGGTATAATGAAAAATAACAGGGAGTGTAAATATATGGCAAAGAGACAGACAGGGAAGAAAAAAACAAGTTATTTTGATTACAGCATGCTGGCGGTCCTGATATTTTTAGTATGCTTCGGACTGGTTATGCTGTACAGCACCAGCTCCTACAGTGCGCTGATCGACTACGGCGACAGCATGTATTATTTTAAGCGCCAGATCGTGTTTTGTATCGCGGGCTTTGCAGGGATGGTTATCGTTTCCCGCATCAATTATCATTTCTATATTAAATGGGCAAAATATCTGTATTTTGTATCGATCATCCTGATGCTGCTTGTGCAGACGCCTCTTGGGAAAACGGTGAACGGTGCGAGAAGATGGATCCGGCTTCCGATGGGGCAGCAGTTCCAGCCGTCGGAGGTGGCAAAGATTGCCGTGATATTATTTATTCCGGTGGTGATCATTAAGCTTGGGAAGGATGCAAAGACACTGCACGGAATAGGGCGGATCCTGCTTTGGGGCGGAGCGTCCGCTTTCTGTGTGTATAAATTTACGGAAAATCTCAGTACGGCGATCATTGTATTCGGAATTACCTGCGTTATGATCTTTGTAATGCATCCGAAGACCAAGCCGTTTGTCGTGCTGGCGGCGACGGGCTTTGCCGCGCTCTTAGCGGGAATACAGGTGCTTAAGAGGGTGGCGGTGACAAGCGATAATTTTCGTCTCCAGAGGATCATTACGTGGCTGGATCCGGAAAAATATGCGTCGGACGACGGATATCAGACGCTTCAGGGACTTTATGCGATCGGCTCCGGCGGCTTTTTCGGAAAGGGACTGGGCAACAGCGCTCAGAAGATGATCATTCCCGAGGTGCAGAATGACATGATCCTTTCGGTTATCTGCGAGGAGCTGGGAGTGTTCGGCGCCATCATTATATTGGTGCTTTTTGCCATGCTTTTGTACAGGCTTCTCTTCATAGCCCAGAATGCGCCGGATATGTACAGCTCAATGGTAGTGACAGGCATCTTTGCGCATATTGCGCTTCAGGTAATACTGAATGTGGCCGTCGTGACGAATTTCATCCCCACGACGGGGATTACGCTTCCCTTCATCAGCTACGGAGGTACCTCTCTTCTGTTTTTGCTGGCGGAAATGGGAGTTGCTTTCGGAATTTCAAAAAGTATTAAAATAGAAGAATAAAAGGCTTTATTTTCCATATAAAGTATGTTATGATTAGAAATGTAGTATCAAAAACTACATATAATAGAAATGAAGAACATGCGAAGGAGTATGGGGAAAGATGAGTTATAAGATTATTGTGGACAGCTGTGGAGAGCTGACAGAGGAGATGAAGGCAAGCGGATATTTCGAGACGGCATCTCTGGAGATTGATGTGAACGGCCGTCATATTATAGATGATGAGACATTTAATCAGGCGGATTTTCTTAAATACGTAGCGGAATCGCCGGAATGTCCGAAATCCTCCTGTCCTTCGCCTGAGAGATATATGGAGGCCTATCGGTGTGAGGCTGATCATGTGTATGCAGTGACACTTTCCGCGGAGCTCAGCGGTTCGTATAACAGCGCGGTGCTTGGAAAGAACCTGTATACCGAGGAATATGGCGAAAAAGATATTTATGTGTTTAATTCCTGTTCTGCATCCGTCGGAGAGACGCTGATTGCTCTTAAGATTCAGGAATGTGAGGAAAAGGGGATGCCCTTTGCAGAGATTATTGCCCGTGTGGAGGACTATATTAAGGGGCAGAACACGTATTTTGTGCTGGAGACACTGGAGACGCTGCGGAAAAACGGAAGGCTTACCGGGCTTAAGGCGATCGTGGCGACGGCACTTAATATCAAGCCGGTCATGGGAGCGACACCGGAGGGAATGATCTGCCAGCTGGGACAGGCGCGCGGCATGAAGAAGGCCCTTGCTAAGATGGGAGAGCATATCGTCGCCGATGTAAAGAATTCGAAAGAGAAGATTCTGGCTATTTCTCACTGCAATGCCAGGGCGCGTGCGGAGGCAGTAAAAGACATGCTTAAGAGCAAAGCGGATTTTAAGGATGTTATCGTACTGGATACGGCGGGCATCAACGTGGACCGGACCCGGATTATCCTTAAGGAGGAAGATTTTAAACATTA
>CAQNVT010000052.1 GCA_948844705.1 uncultured Dorea sp. | reverse complement strand
TTATTAATTTTCCAGCAAATAGCATAAAAACTCTGCAGCCGTATCCGGGTTCTGACAGTTTACGGACACCGCCGCGTAGATTTTATCATACCGGACCATTTCCCGCCTGCCAAATGCACTGTCCGCATCCAGGCAGACCGCGTCCTTAAGCACCCGGTCGCCGTAAGAGGCGGCACGCTCTCCCAGCGCCTCTTCTGCCGTTAAAAATCCCTCCTGAGCACTATATTCCTCATAGACTCCTTCGGAGCAGATCAGCACGTCCAGCGCGTCCGCTCCCATGAGTGTCGTAAGAGCCGTCGTAAGAGAACTCCCGCTGCTTTCATCCGGAAGATTTGCCTTTACACGGATCTCACCGTCCTTTTCCGTGATACCTGCATACGCCGCGAAGTCCTCCGCAAGAGACACGGCCTGATTGCTGTCCCCTCCGACGATCGCCACATTTAACAGCACCTTTGTATTCATTCCGCGGTACATAGTGATCCCGAGCCATACGGCGGCCAGAAGAAAAAGAAAACCCACAAGCCACGCCTTATAGTACATCCACAGATATTCCAGCTTTTTTCCGGGCGTCATCGCATCAAAAAGCTTCTTCTGTTCTTTATCCATCTATTCTACATTTCCTCTAAAAATGCCTTGTAGCCTTTATAGGCCTCATATACGTCCGCCTTGCTTGATGCTTCCCACGGTGCATGCATGCACAACACCGGAACACCGCTGTCTATAACCTCCATGCCGTAATTCGCCATGATATAAGCGATAGTTCCGCCTCCGCCTACATCTACCTTGCCAAGCTCTGCAAACTGATACGCCACATTTTTATCATCCATTACCTTGCGGAGCTTTGCAAGATACTCTGCGTTGGCATCATTGGAGCCGCCTTTTCCGCGGCTTCCGGTAAACTTGTTAAATACCAGCCCCTTCGCAAAAAATGCAGAACTTCTCTTCTCGAAACATTCTGCAAACATGGGATCAAACGCCGCACTTACGTCGGAGGAAAGCATTCTGGAATTCTGAAGCGCCCTTCTTAACTTAAGCTCCGAATCATTTCCTGAAAGGGCCATAAGCTCTGCAACTGCATTTTCAAAAAATCTGGACTGCATACCGGTTGCGCCTACGCTTCCGATCTCCTCCTTATCTACCAGGATGCAGCAAGAGGTTCTTTTTACATTCTCTGCCTCCAGCATTGCGAAGAGCGAGGTGAAGGCACACACCCTGTCATCCTGCCCGTATGCGAGGATCATGCTTCTGTCGATCCCAAGATCTCTTGCCCGGCCTGCCGGCACGATCTCAAGCTCTGCAGATACGAAGTCCTCCTCTTCCATGTCATAATGCTCTTTTAAAATAGCGAGAATATTTTTCTTTATGGTCTCCTTTTCCTCTTTTTCAAGCGTCTCATCCTTCTCGACCGGACGGTTTCCGATCAGAAGATCCAGCTTTTCACCTTCTACGACCGCCTTTGCCTTCTTTTCCATCTGCTCTCCCGCAAGATGTACCAGAAGATCTGTAATGACAAATACTGGATCCTCTTCCTTTTCTCCGATATTTACCTTAATGACCGTACCGTCTTTTTTCGCAATAACCCCGTGAAGCGCGAGCGGAATCGCAAGCCACTGATATTTTTTGATTCCTCCGTAATAATGAGTGTCAAGATATGCAAACTCCTCGCTTTCATAAAGTGGATTCTGCTTCACATCGATACGCGGAGAATCAATATGAGCCCCCAGAATATTCATACCATTCTCAAGCGGCTCACTGCCGATATAAAACAGGGCAACCGTCTTGTCCATGCACACCGCATACACCTTGTCGCCGGCCTTTAACTGCTCCCCTGAACGGATCATCTCGTTTAAATCCTTATATCCCTTCTCCTTTGCCATGTTCACCGCAAGATCTACACATTCACGTTCCGTTTTTCCTGCATCCAGACAGGATTTATATAAATCATTTACCTTCTCTACCTTTTCGAGCTCGCTTGCCTCATAAGAGCTCCATATATTTTTTCTGTCCATGTTTATCATTCCCCTTTTCTTTTTTATTTCCCCGTTTGGGACAGGGTATTTTCAATCTGGGACGTAGTATTTTTAAAAATACTACGTCCCCAGATATTATTTCATTTCTTCGCGCACTTCTTTGAAGCATTTTACAATAAAATCTATGTCTTCCTTTGTATGGCTTGCACATACCTGAGTGCGGATTCTTGCCTTCCCCTTCGGAACGACCGGATAAGAGAATGCCACTACATACACACCCTTTTCCATCATCCGTCTTGCGAATTCTGCCGCTGTCTTTTCATCGTAGAGCATGACCGGCACGCACGGATGGGTTCCCGGGATAATATCAAAGCCGTTGTCAACAAGCTCCTTGCAGTAATACGCGGTTACCTCCTCCAGATGGTCGCGGAGCTCGGTGCTTTCGTCCAGCATATCAAACAGCTCGATGCTTGCTCCTGCGATCGCCGGTGCAAGAGAGTTGGAAAAGAGATACGGGCGGCTTCTCTGACGCAGGAGGTCAATGATTTCCTTACGTCCCGAGGTATATCCGCCGGATGCTCCTCCAAGTGCCTTTCCAAGCGTTCCTGTAATGATATCCACGCGCCCCCGGACGCCGCAGTACTCCGGAGTTCCGCGGCCTGTCTTTCCGACAAAGCCTACTGCATGGCTGTCGTCAACCATAACGAGGGCATTGTACTTATCTGCAAGGTCACATACTCCTTTAAGGTTACAGATGATTCCATCCATGGAAAATACTCCGTCTGTGGCAATCAGTTTAATACGGGCTCCTGCTTCGTCCGCCTCCTTAAGCTTCGCCTCCAGATCCTCCATATTATTATTCTTATAACGGAAACGTTTTGCCTTACAAAGCCTTACGCCGTCAATGATAGAGGCATGGTTGAGTTCATCACTTATAACAGCGTCTTCTGCCGTCAGAATCGTCTCAAATAATCCGCCGTTCGCATCGAAGCAGGAGGAATACAGGATCGTATCATCCGTTCCCAGAAAATCTGAGATCTTCTTTTCGAGCTTCTTATGAATATCCTGGGTGCCGCAGATAAAACGTACCGAAGCAACGCCATATCCCTTTTCATCATAGGTTCTCTTCGCCGCCTCTATAAGGCGCGGATTATCCCCAAGTCCCAGATAATTGTTTGCACACATGCACAGAAGCTCTCTTCCGTCCTCAAGCTTTACCCTTGCTCCCTGGGGAGACACAAAAGGGGCCTCGCCCTTAAAAAGGCCTGCTTCCTTGATTCCTTCAACTTCTTTTGTATAAATATTTAAAATATCATTTTTTCTTGCCATTTTTTATTATCTCTCTTTCTTAAAATATATATCCTGACTGCGAATGGTTATTTAGTCATTTACGTGTGCCCAGTCTAAAATAACCTTTCCTGACTGCCCGGAAATCATGGCCTCAAAACCCTTCTCATAATCCCTGATATCAAAATGATGTGTGATGATCGGAGAAATATCAAGGCCCGCCTGAAGCATCGTAGACATCTTATACCAGGTATCCCACACCTTTCTTCCATAGATGCCGCGGATATTTAAGCCGTTGAAAATTACCGTTTCAAGATCCACCGTTGCATCCGTCCTCTGAAGTCCCAGAAGTGCAATATTTCCGCCGTGCTTCATATTATGGATCATCTGATGCAGCCCTGCCTGTGAGCCTGACATCTCAAGACCCACGTCGAAGCCCTCGGTCATTCCGATGGCCTTCATGACATCCTCAAGCTTTTCTTCTTTTAAATTCACCGTTCTTGTTGCGCCAAGCTTTTCTGCAAGCTCAAGACGGTAAGGATTCATATCGGTAACGACCACGTGCCTTGCCCCTGAAAATTTTGCGATAGCCGCCGCCATACATCCGATAGGACCTGCGCCCGCCACAAGCACATCCTCGCCTAACATCTCATAGGACAGCGCCGTATGAGTCGCATTTCCGAACGGATCAAAGATCGCATACATCTCCTCCGGTATCGCCGGATTACACGGCCATACATTGCAGGACGGTATCACAAGATATTCCGCAAATGCACCGTTTCTGTTAACGCCTACTCCTTTTGCATCCTTGCAGTTCTCCTTGTGGCCCTCCAGACAGTTCCGGCATTTACCGCATGTGATATGGCCTTCCCCCGATACCAGATCCCCAATCTCAAAGCCTCTTACTCCTTCACCCTTTTCTACTACTTCTCCCACATATTCATGGCCTGCGGTAAGGCCGACCGGAATTGTGTGCTGTGCCCAGTCATTCCACTGATAAATATGCACATCCGTTCCGCAGATGGCTGTCTTGTGAATCTTGATCTTAACGTCATTCGGCCCTACCTCCGGCACCGGTACGCGCTTCATCCATAAGCCCTCTTCCGGTTTTTCCTTCACAAGCGCCCACATTAATCCATCATTTGTTACACTCATGTTTTTGAACCTCCCGTTTCTGTCGCCGTCCCCGGCGAAATATTCATATGACAGGCTTATTATAACACCCGTTTTGCATATGTACAATAATTTTTCTTTTCAAAGCTTCTCTTAAATAAAAGCTCTTTATTGATATTTGTATTCACATAAAAAACGGAAAGCCTTTTAATTTCTGGCTCCCCGCAATCTTCACTGTGTAATCCCTGTTTTAGGATAAATTCAGCATATATGCCAGAATAAGCTCTGCAGTATTTTCTATCCCCTTAATATGCGTTCTTTCACGTCCGTGGCTGCAATAGCACCCCATTCCGACAGCTGCCGTACACAGATTATTTCCCGCACGGAGCGCGGCACCGGCATCCGTTCCATAACGATAATAAACATCTACCGCATAATCACTCTGCACCTTTTTGGCCTGCTCAATTACCCGTGTTGTCATCGCTCTGTCATACGGACCGAAAGCATCTTTACAGCAAATGCTGACTTTTTGTTCCGAACCGGTATTTTCCGGTCCTAGCACTGCAATATCGACTGCAAGAAATTCTTCCACCTCTTCCGGCACATAGGCTCCGCCATGGTTAATCTCTTCATAATGCGGAAATGCCAGCAAAGTTCTGTATTTTGGTTTCATGTTATGATTTTTCAGATACTCTAAAGCTCCGAACACAGACGCTACACATGCCTTATTATCAATAAACCGGGATTTAATATATCCATCCTCTGTATACTCAAAATGAGGATCTATCGAAATAATATCCCCGTTTTCAATTCCCAGGCTTCGAACCTCCCCGGCTGTAGACACCGGCTTATCCAAAAGTACGTACATCGTATTTTCATTACGCTCTAAGGTTGTGCAATCATCAAACACATGCGCAGAATGAGATTTACATGCAAACAATCCTGTATATTTCTTTCCTTCACGTGTATGCACCGTTACCGTTTCACCCTCAATACTGCTAAAATTAATTCCTCCAAGAGGCCGGGTCCAAAGATGTCCTTTTTCATCTATATGGCGTACCATCAATCCCAATGTATCCAGATGTGCGCCTATCATTACCGTTTTACTGTTATCCTCTCCTTCCAGAACATAATAAACCGTATGCTTTCGGTCTGTTTCTGTCTTCACACCGAATTCTCTTCCATATGTTTCCATAATCGGATTAATTTCATCATAATAGCTTACCGGACTTGGTACATGAACCAATGTTTTAAAACAGTCCAACAAAAATTCACAATTTATTTCGTATTTCATATTTCCCTCCATTTTCTAAAACTGCTCTGCAAAATGACACGACACCTTATGCCCTTTTTCTGTCTCCCGGAGCTCCGGTGACTTTTCGAAACATTCCGGCTTTGCATATTCGCATCGGGGAGCAAATCTGCAGCCGGGCTTCGGATTGATCGGAGACGTAATTTCCCCTTTAAGTAGGATACGCTCCTTCTTTGCATCAACACGCGGCACTGGAATGGCGGACAGAAGTGCTTTTGTATACGGATGAACCGGATGGGCAAATAACTGCTCCGCCGATGTATATTCTACAATCTTTCCGAGATACATTACGACAATTTCATCCGAGAAATAATTTACAACTGACAAATCATGCGTAATAAAAATATATGTCAGTCCCCGTTCCTCCTGCAGCTGCTTAAGAAGGTTGAGAATCTGCGCCTGAATAGATACATCCAATGCAGATACCGGCTCATCACATACAACGAACTTGGGATTCATTGCCAGTGCTCTGGCGATACCGATACGCTGTCTCCGTCCGCCGTCCAGCTCATGCGGATAACTGTTAACCAGCCGGGCAGCAAGACCGACTGTTTCCATAAGCTCCAGCACACGGCCTTCTCTCTCCGTTTTATTTGTTAAGGTCCTGTGTAAACGAAACGGCTCTGCAATGATCTCACTGACTGTTTTCCTGGGATTTAAAGATGCAAACGGATCCTGGAAAACAATCTGCATGTCCTTTCTCATCTCGCGCATCTGCTTCATCGAATACTTTGTGATATCATTTCCCTCAAATAAAACCTCTCCTGAGGTAGGCTCATGAAGACGCAGTATCGCTCTGCCGGTCGTTGATTTCCCACATCCCGACTCTCCCACGACTCCCAGCGTCTTTCCCTTTTCGATTGCAAAGCTCACGTCATCTACCGCATGAAGAACCCCGCCGGAAGTATTAAAATATTTACATAAATGTTTAACCTCTAACAACGGTTCCGACATTATTTTGCACCTCCTAACACTACACCTGTACCTTCCTCATACGCAAGACAGGACACTGCATGCGTATCACTGACTGACGTTTTTACAGGCACTCTTGTTTTGCAGATATCCTGACAATATTTACAGCGCGGATGAAACGGACAGCCCTTCGGAAGATTTGTGGGATCCGGCATAAGTCCCGGAATCGGTTTAAGCTTTTCCGTTCTTTTTTCAATATCGGGAAGAGATCCGAACAATCCCTCTGTATACGGATGTGCAGTATTTTCGAAAATATCTCTCAGACTTCCACTTTCCACAATATTCCCCGCATACATAATCGCCACATGATCACATACCTCTGCTACTATTCCCAGATCATGCGTGATCATTAATGTCGAAGTATTATATTTCTGCCTCAGCTTTGCCATCAGATCAAGAACCTGAGCCTGAATCGTTACATCGAGTGCCGTAGTAGGCTCATCAGCAATCAGAAATCCCGGATTACACACAAGCGCCATAGCGATCACCACACGTTGCTTCATGCCTCCGGAAAACTGATGCGGATATTCATTCGCACGGTTTCCGGGAATTCCTACCATTTCCAACATTTCCTTTGCCTTTTCCATGGCACTTTTTTTGTCAACCTTCTCGTGAAGTTCGATAACCTCTGCTATCTGATCTCCCACTGTCATAACCGGGTTTAAAGATGTCATCGGATCCTGAAAAATCATAGAAACCGCATTCCCACGGATTTTTTCCATTTCCTTTTCTGAATATTCAAACACATTTTTCCCTTCCAGTTCAATACTACCCCTAATAATCTTTCCTGGCGGTTCAGGAATCAAACGCAGCACAGAAAGTGCCGTTGTTGTCTTACCGGCACCTGTCTCTCCCACAAGCCCCATGGTCTTTCCCTGTTCAATCATAAGGTCGATTCCGTTTACTGCCTCGACTACACCGTCATCCGTTTTATACTGAACTACAAGATCCTTAATTTTAAGCGCATATTTCTTCTCTTCCATGCTGCACC
This sequence comes from uncultured Dorea sp., assembly GCA_948844705.1. GTDB lineage: Bacteria > Bacillota > Clostridia > Lachnospirales > Lachnospiraceae > CAPEBR01. Next base: position 2,041 of record CAQNVT010000052.1, on the reverse strand, counting down.
TCCTACTGTTTTAATCTCGGATCCAGTGCATCACGAAGCCCGTCACCAAGCAGATTCAGTGCCAGAACAGTAATTACGATCGCAAGACCCGGAAATAGTGTTAAATGGGTTGCATCCCGCAGATAATTGCGCCCTCCGGACAACATAGCTCCCCATTCAGGACTCGGAGGCTGAACTCCCAGCCCGATAAAGCTTAAGGAAGCAGTCGAAAGAATCGAACCTGCCACACCTAATGTTGCCTGCACAATGATAGGTGCCATACAGTTTGGAATGATCTCACGGAAGATCACTGTTATATTGGCTGCACCGATCGCTTTTGAAGACTCTACGAATTCCTGATCCTTTACACTCAGAACAGCAGCACGTACAATTCGTGCAAAGCCGGGAACACCGGAAATTCCGATTGCTATCATAACATATATCAGATTCGTTCCAAACGCAGCCACGATTGTAATCGCCATGAGGATACTTGGAACTGCCAGGAAAATATCCATGACACGCATGATGACATTGTCAAGAACTCCTTCATAATATCCTGCAACAGCCCCGAGAATCCCTCCAATAAGCAATGCTACAACAACAGCTACAACTCCTACCAGCAGGGATACTCTTGATCCGTAAACAAGACGTGCAAATATATCTCTTCCAAATTCATCTGTTCCGCACCAGTGCTCGGCGCTTGGCCCCTGAAGGCGGTTGGGAATATCCTGTGCCACAACATCTTTCTCATAATCAATAAAAACATCTGCAAAAACTGCCAGAAGTATAAGTATTGTAATAATAACAAGTCCTGCGACTGCCATCTTATTTTTCATCAAACGACGCATGATCTCTTTTGCCATACCCCGTTTTTTATAATTTCCCACTCCATTTTTATTCATTGCCTGTCACCTCACTATTTATATTTTGACTTGATTCTTGGATCAATATATGCATACAGAATATCTACAATCAAGTTAACAATACTGAAACAGACACAGAATACAATAACACTTCCCATTACCGCGGGTGTATCCTTTGATTTAATGCTATTGATCAGAAATGTTCCGACACCCGGCCATGCAAAAACAGTCTCAGTAAGAACCGCACCTCCAAGAAGGGAACCAAACTGTAACCCGATAACCGTAACTACCGGCATTAATGCATTCTTAAGTGCGTGCTTCCAGACAGTCACTCTCTGGCTGACACCCTTCGCTTTTGCGGTCCGTATGTAATCCTGCCTTACTACTTCAAGCATAGAAGAACGAGTCGTCCTCGTAATATTTGCCATACATCCGGTGCCCAGTGTAATCACCGGAAGGACAAGGGACACCCATCCCTCGGCGCCGGCGGACGGAAACCACCCCAGGTGAAGGGAAAATGCAATGATCAGCATCAGCCCTAACCAGAAATTAGGCGTGGCAATTCCTAAAAGAGCCAGCACCATGCTGACATTATCCAATATAGAATACTGCTTTGTAGCAGAGATAATACCGATCGGAATCGATAAGCCCACTGCGAATACCATACCCCAGAAGGATAACTTTAATGTGGCCGGAAAACGTGAAAAAATTTCTGCGGCAACCGAACGTCCTGTTTTATAAGACTCACCCAGATCACCCTTAACAAGTCCCATCATATACCTTCCGTATTGTACCGGAACCGGATCATTTAACCCACTTTCCTCTCTGAATTTCTCCAGGGCTTCCTTCGGTGCATCTTCTCCTAGGATTGCCTTCGCTGTATCTCCTGGAGTAAGAGACATGATAAAGAATACCATAAAAGAAACACCTATCACGACCGGAATTAACATCAGCAGACGCTTAATGACGTATTTATACATAAGCTGCTCCTTTCATATCATAATTTAACTGTTCAAAGAACCCTCTGAACAGTTAAATTATCTATAATCCTTAATAATGAATTGTGTAGAAATTCGGGTAACTGATCGGAGATCCTTTTACACCCTGAAGATCTGCATTTCTTCCTTCACACCCTCCCCGGCATAAACCAATCAAGCTTCCGCCGCTTCACATATCCCCAGAATGCACCGTACGTGCTG
>CAQNVT010000051.1 GCA_948844705.1 uncultured Dorea sp. | reverse complement strand
CGATCGGGATCAGCGCATTTTTAAACATATGCATTCTTGTAATATAGCCTTCCTTTAATCCCTTTGCCCGGGCGGTATCTATATAGTCCTGACGCATAGATTCCAGCATACTGGAACGTGTCATACGCATAATGCTGGCGGCACAGCCTGTCCCTATCGTAAGAGCCGGCAGTATCAGGCTCGGCAGAAGCGCCGCTCCTTCTCCCATACCGGAAGACGGAAGCCACCCGAGATTGACCGCAAACAGCATGACTAACAAAAGTCCAAGCCAGAAATTTGGCATCGCCACGCCGATCAGGCCGAGCACCGTAGCTATATTGTCCACCCATGTATACTGCTTCTTTGCCGAGAGAATACCGATCGGTACGCCGATCAGCATGGCAACCAGTATTCCCGCGACAGAAAGGATCACGGTATTCGGAAAATATCCAAGCACCTGAGGAAGCACCTCAAGCTGGGTCTTCCACGAGGTACCGAAATCGCCCCTGACTACATCTGCCATATAGTGAAAATAACGGACAAACAGATTATCGTTAAGCCCCAGCTCCTCTCGCATGGCCAGTATACTTTCCTCGGACGCCTGCTGCCCCAGTATCATTCTGGTTGGATCCCCCGGTGAAACAGCAAGAATAAAAAAAACGAGAAACGATACGCCGATCAGAACCGGAATCATCATCAATAACCGCTTACCTATATATCTGTGCATCCCTACTCCTCCTTCACATCTAAAGGAACCTCTTCAAAAGCGCCCTTTACGAGAAGCCGTTTATCCTTCATCATAATTTTTCCCTGCGCTATAACGGTATCTACCTTAAGATCTCCGTCAAGAAGCACCAGATCACCCAGGCTTCCGGGCTTTAACGCGCCTCTCTCCGGGTACATATTTAACGATTTCGCCACATTGCCGGTGATCAGCTGAACGGCTTTTTCCATAGGTACGTCAAAATCCAGGATCAGCTTGCGGATGATCTCATACAATGGCTCCATTCCTCCGACCTTAACATCTACTACATTTTCTCTTTTTTTGTCCCATACGGGAATACTGCCGTTGGAATCCGAGCTTACGGTCATCCGGCTGATGCCGGCACGCTCCATTACAGAAAACAACTCATCCGCCTTTTCCGGCTCTGCGGTAAAATCTGCCCAGCCGCCCATCTCCATAAACTCCACGGCTTCCTCAAGATGACAGTCCATATGCGTCGGGCGGAAATGACTGATCGGAAACGCCGCTTCCTTCACAATCTCTATGATGTCCCGGATCACACGTCCGACACTTCCCACGTGGATATGCAGCACACCCGGCTTTCCCGAGATCAGGGCCGCCATCCGGATGTCGGAAGCAAGCCTTATAATTTCCTCCTTTGTCGGTCTTGAACAGCGGTGGTCCGAGATTGCCAGCTTACAGCCAATAACCTCCTCAATATACACGATGTCCTTCGCGACCGATCCGGTCAGTGTCACCGGAGGATATACATACGCTCCGGTCAAGCAGAAAGCTCCGATGCCTTCCTTTCTGAGCGCTTTTGTCTTGGCAACCAAGTTCTCCACGCTTTTCGTATAGCAGTCTGTTCCCAGAAGTCCTACCAGCGTCGTAACGCCGGCCTTGATGGCCGTCGAAAGATTAAGCTCCGGCGTGCGGGAGTTAAATCCCCCCTCTCCGCCCCCTCCCGTAACATGGACGTGCTGGTCAATAAAGCCCGGTACTGCTGTTTTTCCCCGTCCGTCAATCTCCTCAATTCCTTCAAGCTGCGGTTTTAAATTCTCGCCTATAGCGGCGATCCGGTCATTGACCACAAAAATATCCTTGATGCCGCAGGGCATCGGGTCATACAGCCGGACATTTCTAATCAGATACACATTTCATTCCCCCTTCCATTTCCTCTATATAAACTCTGATTAAAAAACCTTTTTATCTGTCTCATCTTCATTATAGTAATATTCATATTCGTACGCCGGCACCGCACACTTTTCAAAAAATGTCTCAATGCGCTTTACCTTTTCATTGTAATTCTGGAACCTTTCCTTATTCTGCAAAAGATAAAGGGAGGCAATGATATCCGTAAGCGCCGTAACAGGAGCTATGGAATTATGAAACACTACATGCTTCGCATTACAGAAAAGCACATGTTTCGCGTTCTTCACGATCGGAGATGATATCTTATCCGTTATTGCCAGTACCGTTGCTCCGGCGCTGGCCAGATAATCAGACACTGCCACGGTCTGCGCCGCATAAAACGGAAATGTGATCAGGATAAAGACATCCCTCTCTCCGCAATGTGTCAGCGCATCCAGGACGTCCACATAATTATTGACATCCAAAAGAACCGTGCGCGCCCCGGTATTGGCAAGCTTATTCCTGAAATTGGAAGCGATCACAAGTGAAACTTCGTGACCGCAGATGTAGATATGATGAGCCTTGCTCAGCTCCTCCACAAACTGGAATAATTCATGGGTGTTAATCCCCTCCATCGTCGTCTGGATTGCTTCCTGCTGATTTTCTTTCAGCTTCATCAGCATCTCGTCGTCCGCATCATAGCGGTTTGATGATGCTTCCAGCTTTTTATTCCAAAATAATTTGTCATGCATATCCGCACACATGGCTTTTTTCAGTCCCGCAAAGCTTTTAAATTCCGTCTTTTTACAAAAATTCAGTATCGTGGTCTCTGTCACCCCGATCTCCTCTGCAACCTGTCTTAAGGAAGAAAAACAGATCATGTCCGGGTGTGACAAAATATATTCGGCGATCTTCGCCTGGGTCCTTGTGAGTCCCGGCAAAAGCTCCTGTATCGTCTTTAATACTTCCATAATACACTTCCTTTTCTACGTATATTTTTATTATCCTCCGCCTAAAGATCATTAAGCAGCGGAGTCTCTCTGATAAATTCTGCCGGCAGGCCCCTCTCCTTAAAGAATCTGCACATATCTATAAGTGCGAACTGCTCCGTAGAATAATGGCCCGCCGAGAGGATACTGATTCCCGCTTCCTTTGCCGCCGCGTGAGACGGCGCAAACCACTCTGCCTTCTCGCTCCCGACGCCCGTAAGGAACAGATTTACTCCTTCTTCCTTCATGCGGCCGTAGATCTCCGTTCCTTCCGCACCGCCTGCGATCAGCGCAAATTTCCCGTCGCAAAGCTCTGACGGACCGTACGCGTACATTCTGCATGCATGTCCCATCAGACGCTCTACTCTTTTATAAAGCATCACAGTGCCGCTCCATCTGCCGCTGCAGTAAAGCCCCATTACGGCGCCGCCCTCCTCAAAAAAGCTGTCATACGGCACCGCTCCTAACGCCCGGGCGAGGCTCACTCCCGGAGAGTACGGATTTACCTGATCCAGCGGAAGGTGAAGATTAAAATGGCTGATATGATGAACCCTCATATATTCCTTTTCCCCTGGCGAGAAATAAATTGCCGGCTCCCCCTCCTCATGCTGCGCACCCGGATGATGGGTAAAAAGAAGGCAGTGCGACGCTCCTCTCTCCCTCAGCTTCTCCAACACCTGTGTGCTGGAAAAGGCTGCCGTATACACCTTTTCAACCGTATCCGTGTTATCCTCCAGAAGTCCGTTCCGGGCAAGGTCGTTATACCGTTCCGGTTTAAAAAACCGGTAAAGCTCCTCATAAATACGGCCTGCTGATTTTTCATAATTCCTACTATTTTTCATGTATTTACTCTAATTTTAAATATTTTTTTATTTCAAATACTACATTTTAACTCATTATACCACCACTATATAAGATTTGCAACATTAAGCTTCTTGCACGCTCCCTATCCATCCGATATAATGTTAAATGACTTGTAACTGTGAAGGTACCGAACAGTTACAATGACTTTTACGAAAAGGAGACTGATATTATGGCAGGTTCAACCTACGGAACATTATTTTCTATTACAACCTGGGGAGAATCCCACGGAGCGGCGATAGGTGTCGTGATCGACGGCTGCCCCGCAGGACTTCCCCTTTCAGAGGATGATATACAGAGCTTTTTAGACCGCAGAAAGCCGGGGCAAAGCAAATTCACAACAAAAAGAAAGGAAAACGACAGAGCAGAAATCCTGTCAGGAACATTCGAAGGAAAGACAACCGGAACACCGATTTCGATCATAATAAGAAATGAAGACCAAAGGTCCAGAGATTACGGAAAAATCAAGGACTGCTACCGTCCGGGGCACGCAGATTATACCTTTGACGAAAAATATGGCTTCCGTGATTACAGAGGCGGAGGACGCTCCTCCGGGCGGGAGACGATCGGACGGGTAGCCGCAGGTGCGGTAGCCGCAAAGCTTTTAAGAGAGCTGGGAATCACCGTAAGCGCCTACACCCGCTCCATCGGCGGCATCTGCATTCCTTCTGAAGAATACCGATACGATGAGATTAAGGAAAACCCCCTCTATATGCCGAACAATGCCTACGCAAAAAAAGCCTCCGAATATCTGGAGAGCTGCATGAAAAACCTTGACTCCTCCGGCGGCACCATAGAATGCATCATAACCGGAATGCCCGCCGGTATCGGAGAGCCCGTATTCGATAAGCTGGACGCTTCCCTTGCCAAAGCCGTCATGTCCATAGGCGCAGTAAAAGGCATCGAGATCGGCGACGGCTTTGCCGCGGCCCGCGCCGCCGGCAGCACCAACAACGACCCCTTCTTCTGCGAAAACGGAAAGGTCTACAAAAAAACCAACCACTCCGGCGGCATCTTAGGCGGTATGAGCGACGGCTCCCCGATCGTCCTGCGTGCCGCCGTAAAACCAACCCCGTCCATCGCCAGAGAACAACAGACCATAACAACCCAAAAAGAAAACACCGTCGTCACCATCACCGGCCGCCACGACCCCGTCATAGTCCCCCGCGCCGTAGTGGTAGTAGAGGCCATGGCCGCCGTCACCGTCACAGACCTCCTCCTGCAAAACACCACCTCCCGCCTGGACAACCTAAAAACCATATACTGTCCGGAACTCCGCTAACTGCTCCCCGGCCGGAACTCCGCATAGAAAGATGCATATAATGCAGCCAGCCAGAGGAGTGTGGGGATTTCTTTACGAGGGTTAAGTGAAGACCCCGGAGAATCCAGTCCAAAAATATTAGCCTGAGAGACAGGAGGCATACACGCCGACTGTTTCTCAGGCTTAGATTTTTGTGACTTAGTCGTAGGGGACGGAACGTCCGAGTGGAGAAATCCCCACACTCCTCTGGCGTCCTGTCAATATATCTCTACAAATTAAAACATCCTCCCCCCACAAACTCCCTAAGCAGCGAATTCATAGGTATATTCTCGCTCCCGATCCCGACAAAATAGTCCAGAAATTTCAGAAGCCGCTTCGCCTCCACGTACTCCGGACAGTCCCTCTCGATCCCAAATAGCAGAGACTCCACATAAGGCTTTAGCACCGCAAGCTCGTAGATCAGCGCCGAATTAAACATAACATCGGCCTCTTCCTGATACGGGAAGATATTTTTCTCCTCCCCTCTTCTTACCGACGGCCACATGCCGATCGTCCTCTTTGCAGAAGAACCCCTGGTCCTGGCGTCCCGCACGATACGCCTTAAGAGCCTTCCGTCTGTCGTCGGGATCCGGTTATGTTCATCCACATTTAACTGCGTAAGGGCGCTGATATAGATTTTAAATTTATTCTCATCCGCAAGGCTTGCCGTAAGCTTCGGATTCAGGCAATGGATTCCCTCGAATACAAGCACATCATTGGCTCCCAGTCTCTTTGGCTTGCTGTTATACTCCTTGCTTCCGGTCAGGAAATTAAAGGTAGGGATCACAACCTCCTTCCCTTCAAGAAGCTCCTGCATCTGCCGGTTGAACAGTCCTATATCCACGGCCTCCAGACATTCGAAATCATAATTTCCGTTTTCATCCCGCGGATTCTCCTCCCGCTCGACAAAATAATTGTCTACCGCGATCGGGTGGGGCACCATTCCGTTTGCGCGGAGCTGGATGGAAAGCCTGTGGGAAAATGTCGTTTTTCCCGACGAAGACGGCCCCGCGATCAGCACAAACTTCACACCCGGTCTGGCTGCGATCGTACTTGCAAATTCCGCGATTCTCTTCTCCTGCATCGCCTCCTGGACAAGCACCACCTCTCTGGCCTCTCCCTTTGTAATCTTCTCATTCAGTGCGCCTACCGTCTCAATCCCCAGCATATCGCCCCATTTTGTAGATTCCTTGAGAACCGAAAACAGCTGATTGTAGGGTACAAATTCCGGCACCTCCTCCGGCGCGGATTTTGCGGGCATCTGAATGACAAAGCCCTCGTCGTAAAGATATAATTTGAAATATTTAAGATACCCGGCGCTCGGAACCATATATCCGTAATAATAATCCTCAAACTCGTTCATACTGTATATATTCACCTTGGATACCCTACGGTACATAAACAGCTTTTCCTTGTCGTGCATCCCATGGCGGCCGAAGAGGGAGATTGCCTCATCGGTATTGACCGTACGCTTATTGATCGGAAGATCCGCCTCGATCATCTGACGCATTCTCGCATCCACCCGGTCAAGCAGGCCCTGATCAAGCTTCACATTGCCTTCGATCGTGCAATAGTATCCCTTGCTTACGGAATAGTGAATCCTTACCTTCTCCACCTCCGCATGATCCGCCACGTCATAAATCGCCTTTACCATCATAAGGCACATGCTTCTCTTATAGGTCTGATGGCCGATCTCCTCCGCCGTTGTGACGAACCGTATCGTACAGTCCTTATGTACCGTCTTATGCAGCTCCTGGAGCTTATTGTCTGCAAAGACAAGTACTATATCATGTTTATGCTCCTTCTGGAAGTCCTGTGCGATCTTCTGATACGACGTCCCCTCCTCATATTCTCTCGTTTCCGCTCCTATCTGCACTCTGTACATCCTTTTCTCCATACTTTTTTCTCCTCTCCTTCCTCACTGATTCCCCGCCGTCTCAGACCGCGGCAAACGGATGCATAACCGGCGCCGTCTCTACCCTGACATCCTGAAGCCTTTTCATAAAATACCGCTTCATATCCTCCATAAAGATATACTCAAGTCCGTAGTGCCCGGCATCAATAACCGATAATCCCTGCGCAACGGCATCGATTCCCTCGTGATGCCCGATATCACCGGTAACCAGCACGTCCGCACCCTTTGAAAGAGCCTCTCCTATCACGCTCTTTCCGGATCCCGGGCAGATTGCCACGCGCCTGACGATTCTGTCCTTATGGCCGAACACCCTTACCGTATCCAGTAAAAACGCATCCTTCACCCGCCCGATAAGTCCGCTAAGCGTGACCGGCTCTATATCGGCGATTCTTCCGATCCCTTCCTCCGTTCCTTCCCGGTCTGTGCCGGTCACCTCCAGAACAGAGCCGTTTTTAATCCCGAGCCGCTTAAGCGAAAGGTCTCCCATGGCCTTCACATCATAATTCGTATGCATGGCATAATAAGATATGTCACCGGAGATCAGCCTGAGAACCCTGTTTCCGATAAAATTTAAATTCGTCACGTTTTTAAGTCCGCCGAAGATAAGCGGATGATGGGTGATCAGCATATCCGCACCAATGCCTTTTGCCGCATCTATCACCTCATCCGACGCATCCAGCGCCACATAAACGGTCCTTACCTTCTTATCGTCGCGGCCTGCAAGAAGCCCCACGTTATCCCACGCAAGAGCCGAAGATTGCGGATACGTCTCTTCGATCACCGCCATAATATCTCTGCACAGCATTTCTATATCCCTCCATAGCACGCGAGGGCTCTTCCGGCATATTCGATCTCGCGGGAGAGCTCCCCGATGCGCATCATCGTTTTCTCTGTCTCCGCATGCTCCCTGAGCCTCTGAAGAATTCCCTCTTTGAGGCCTATTTCTCTTAAAAGATACTCCTTAAGCACCGGATGGCATTTCTCCAACAGTCTTTTCCCGTAAAGGTATTCCCATTTCTCATAAGGCTCCGGCTCTCCGTGCACTGCCTTCATCATGGGATAATATTTTCCTTCCTCTTTAACCATGTCCTCCTCAGCGATCCGAAGGCCGTGCTCATTGATATACCGTCTGACCCTTCCGATCTCCGACTGGGGCTGCAAAATCATATTTTTGAGACTACGCACTACCTCCGCTCCCTCTGAGAGGATCTTTATCACAAGCCCGCCGCCCATGCCGGCGGCAATGATTGTATCCGCCTCTCCCGGCCTGATATTCAAAAGCCCGTCAGATCTTCGGATCTCGATCCTGTCTGTCAGGCCCCGTTCCTCTATGTAGCTCTTCGCCCGCATAAGCGGTCCTTCGTTAATGTCCGTCGCAAGCACGCGGAAAGCAATTCCCTTCTCCGCAAGATAGGCGGGAACATAACCATGATCCGTCCCGATATCTGCAACAGAGGCGCCCTCTGTCACAAGACCCGCAACCGCATAAAGTCTTTTTGATAGTTCCATAGGCGCCTCTTTCTTAATCCAAATAATCTCTTAATTTTCTGCTGCGGCTTGGGTGGCGCAGCTTCCTGAGTGCTTTCGCCTCGATCTGTCTGATTCGCTCTCTGGTAACATCGAATTCCTTTCCGACCTCCTCAAGCGTGCGGGCACGTCCGTCATTCATGCCAAAACGCAGCCTGAGTACCTTCTGCTCTCTGTCCGTCAGTGTATCCAACACCTCATCAAGCTGTTCCTTTAATAATGTCTGAGCCGCCGCCTCTGCGGGAACCGGTACATTGTCATCCTGAATGATGAGATGTACCGCGTGATCGACCAGTACGGTTCTGAGGTGTGGGTCTGTGAAGACTGCCGGGATGACCACTACGAGACCTGTGAGGACTGCGGTGAGCTGGTGCACGAAGACCTCATGTACGACGCGAT
>CAQNVT010000050.1 GCA_948844705.1 uncultured Dorea sp. | reverse complement strand
CAGTCCCTTTGTGATCTCCTCAGAGAGCTCCTTAATATCTGCTTTATTTTCCGCAGGCACAATAACCGTTTTAATGCCTGCATTTTTCGCCGCAAGAAGCTTTTCCTTAAGTCCGCCGATCGGAAGCACCCTTCCCCGCAGCGTGATCTCTCCTGTCATGGCGACGTCTGCCCGCACCTTTTTACCGGTAACTGCCGACAGCATCGCCACAGCCATGGTAATACCCGCGGAAGGTCCGTCCTTCGGCACGGCTCCCTCCGGTATGTGAATATGAACATCATGCTCTTTAAAAAAGGCTTCGTCGATCTTATATTTTTTGCTCACAGAACGAATATAACTGATTCCTGCTCTGGCAGATTCCTTCATCACATCGCCAAGCTGACCGGTGAGCAGGATCTCGCCCTCTCCCGGCATCACATTTACCTCGATCTGGAGGGTGTCTCCGCCCGCACTGGTCCACGCAAGCCCCCTTACGATACCCACCTCGTCATTTTCATTTGCCGGCTGGTATATATACAGCTCACGTCCAAGATAATGCTCCAGATTTCTCTCTGTTACCCTGACGTACTTCTTATCCTTTTCGATCACTTCTCTCGCCGTTTTCCGGCAGATATCGCCCAGTTTTCTCTCAAGCTGCCTGACACCGGCCTCCTTCGTGTAATTTCTTGCGATCTTCCATATCGCTTTTTTGCTGACGGTAAGCTGCTCCTCCTTAAGTCCATGGCGCTTAAGCTGTTTGGGCAGAAGATGCTTCTGAGCAATGTGAAGCTTTTCATTTTCCGTATAGCTGTTTACTTCTATGATTTCCATACGGTCGAGAAGCGGCCTCGGTATCGTCTGAAGCGTATTAGCCGTTGTGACGAAAAGTACGTCCGACAGATCCAGCGGAACCTCCAGATAATGATCACGGAATTTTGAATTCTGCTCGCTGTCAAGAACCTCCAAAAGAGCCGAAAATGTATCTCCTTTATAATCATTGCTCACCTTATCGATCTCATCCAGCAGCATAAGCGGATTCTTAACTCCGGCCTGTGTAAGCCCGGCCGCAATACGCCCCGGCATGGCGCCTACATAGGTTTTTCTGTGTCCCCGGATCTCCGCCTCGTCACGCACGCCTCCCAGTGAAATACGCACGTACGGTCTTTCGAGGGCTTCCGCCAGTGATTTTGCAATGGATGTTTTTCCTGTTCCGGGCGGTCCGTAAAGACATAGGATCGGGGTATCTCCCTTCTCCGTGAGTATTCGCACCGCCAGATATTCGAGGATTCTTTCTTTGACCTTCTCAAGCCCGTAATGATCTCTGTCAAGAATTTCTTCGGCATATTTAAGATCTCTTCGCTCCTTGCAGCTCTTATCCCACGGAAGCTCCAGCATGGTTTCGATATAAGTACGGATCACTCCTGCCTCTGCCTGACTGCTCATGGAGCTTTTAAACCGGCCGATCTCCTTATTTAATTTTTCCTTAATCTCCCGGGATGCCTCAAGCTCATCGGTCTTTTTCTGGAACTCCCCGGCATCCGTAAGTACGTTATCCTCTTTTAATTCCTCCCGTATAAGCTTCATTTCCTCCCGAAGCACGTATTCTCTCTGATTTTTATCCACACGCTCTTTAAGCTTCGCCTGAATCTCTTCTTTTATACTCATGATCTGTATCTCGTTCATCATCTTATCAGATACAGAATCGAAGCGCTTCAGAAGCTCCGTCTCTTCTAAGATTCTCTGCGCCTCCGCACTGCTCATCGGGATTGCCGCGGCAATCGTATCCACCAGCACCTTCAGTGACTTTATCCCTTCCACCTGTTTTGCGTATTCCTTTGACAGCTTCGGATTTTTTGCACTGTATTCTTTAAAAATCTCCCTCAGGCCACTCATCATTGCGGCACTGCCCATAGAGCTGTCCAAAAATTCCAGACTGTCTTCCTCGTCCGTATCAGGTACCGTAATGATATCCGCACGCAAAAAGGGCTCTTCCTGCTCCAGATACTCAAGCCTCGCCCGCTCTTCTCCCTTGATCAATATTCTGCTTGAATCCTTCGGATATTTTACGATCTGCTTCACAGACGCAACACATCCGATACGGTATACGTCATTAATTTCCGGATCATTTGTCTCTGCATTTTTCTGGGCGGCAAAAAAAACTTTCTGCTCCTCCTTCATAGCCTGTTCAATTGCTTTAAGAGACTTGCTCCGGCTTATATCAAAATGTATAACCTTCTCCGGCAGCACAGTTATCCCTCTGAGCGCTACCATCGGCAAACTCATCATTTTATTTTCCATATCTGCTCTCCCCTGCAACCTTATATATCACAAAAGCGGACGCACAAAGTCCATTGCGCCCGCTTTTTTCAAAAACCGCCTGCAGCGGCTTTTATGCACTTTCCGTTTTCATGGATATACGTTCGTATTCCGGCTCTTTCTTATCCCTGACGGTCTCGGCCGTAATCCGGCAGAACTTCAGTGTCTCATCCGAAGGTGCACGGTACATAATATCCATCATAATATTTTCCATAATCGCCCGAAGGCCTCTGGCGCCCGTTTTTCTTTTCAGAGAAGTATCGGCAATCTCCTCCAGAGCTTCCTTATCAAATTCAAGCTCCACTCCGTCAAGCTCCAGCATCTTCTGATATTGCTTTACAATCGCATTGCGCGGCTCTGTCAGGATCCGGATCAGCGCCCTGCGATCCAGCATCTCAAGCGCCACGGTCACGGGAACACGGCCCACCAGCTCCGGAATCAATCCGTATTTTACCAGATCCTGAGGAAGGATCTGACTTAAAAGCTTATCCACATCATCCTCATGCGCCTCGGCGATCACCGCATTAAACCCGATGGATTTCTGATCGATCCTCTTTTCAATGATCTTTTCAATTCCTTCGAAGGCACCCCCGCAGATAAACAGGATATTCGTCGTATCAATCTGAATCAGCTCCTGATGCGGATGCTTTCTTCCGCCCTGAGGCGGGACGCTTGCTATCGTACCTTCAATAATCTTAAGAAGCGCCTGCTGAACCCCTTCTCCGGATACGTCCCTGGTAATGGACGGATTTTCAGACTTCCTGGTAATCTTGTCAATCTCGTCAATATAGATGATCCCGTACTCCGCGCGCTCAATGTCCCCGTCCGCAGCCTGGATGATCTTAAGAAGGATATTCTCCACATCCTCTCCCACATATCCGGCTTCCGTAAGTGCAGTCGCATCCGCAATCGCAAAGGGTACGTTTAATATTTTCGCCAGAGACTGGGCCAGAAGCGTCTTTCCGCAGCCTGTAGGCCCAAGCATCAGAATATTACTCTTGTGAAGCTCCACCCCGAGATCACGCTCTGCCATGATCCGCTTATAATGATTGTAAACGGCAACAGAGAGAACCTTTTTCGCCTCCTCCTGACCTATCACATACTGGTCAAGAAACTCCTTGATCTCCTGAGGCTTTAAAAGGTTAATATCAGAGAACGGACTCCACGCGCCGTTTTCATCATATGCCATTTCTTCTTCTATAATCTCCGCACACACCTCCACGCATTCATCGCAGATATAGATCCCATTGGGGCCGGATATCAGCTTATTTGCCTGTGCCTGCGTCTTATTACAGAACGAACATCTCACCTGCTCGTCATATCTACCTGCCATATTTTCACCTTTCTAGCGTCTTGTAATAACCTCGTCAATGAGGCCGTAAGCCTTTGCCTCCTCCGCAGACATGAAATTGTCTCTCTCCGTGTCAATGCGGATAACATCCAACGGCTGTCCGGTATTGTCCGCCAGAATCTGATTTAATTTCTGACGGGTCTTTAAAATATGCTCTGCCGCGATCTGGATCTCTGTCGCCTGGCCCTGTGCGCCGCCCGAAGGCTGATGAATCATAATCTCTGCATTCGGAAGCGCAAGCCTCTTGCCCTTCGTTCCTCCCGCCAGAAGAAAGGAACCCATACTCGCCGCCATACCGATACAGATCGTCTCGATATCACATTTAATATACTGCATCGTATCATAGATTGCCAGACCCGCACTCACAGAGCCTCCCGGACTGTTGATATACAGATGGATATCCTTCTCCGGATCCTCCGCCTCCAGAAATAACAGCTGCGCAACAATCACGCTCGCCGATACGTCTGTCACCTCTTCTCCCAAAAATATGATCCTGTCCTTCAGCAGTCTTGAATAGATATCGTAGGAGCGTTCTCCGCGGCTTGTCTGTTCAATGACATAAGGTACTAAACTCATGAATAACACCCTCTTTTCGTTACATTACTTTTCTGCAGCATGATCTACAAGGAAGGTGATAGCCTCCTGAACCGCCATATCTTCCTTCATCTGCTTCTTCTCATTCTCACCCATAAGCTCTTTTAACTTATCGGCTTCCATCTTATAGTTCTCTGCCATCTTAGCGATCTCTTCGTCGAGCTTCTCCTCGGAGATCTCAATATTCTCTGCCTTTGCAACGGCCTCCAGCACAAGCCGTGTCTTAATGCTCTTTTCCGCCTGTGTCCTTAACTCCTCGTTCATCTTATCCTCGGACATGCCTGTAAACTGGAAGTACTGCTCCATCGTAAGGCCCTGCGCCTGAATCCTGCGCGCAAAGTCATCGGCCATCTGACGTACCTGAGTCCTGATCATCGCTTCGGGAATCTCCATAGACGCGTTCTCAATGGCCTTCTCTACAACCTGATCCTCCTGCTTTCTTCTGCCCTCGGTTGTCTTCTGCTCTTTAATCTTTGCCTTGACATCGGCCTTATATTCCTCTAAAGTATCAAATTCAGACACTTCTGCCGCAAATTCATCGTCGATCTCGGGAAGCTCCTTTGTCTTGATCTCATGAACCACACATTTAAATACGGCATCCCTGCCTTTCAGCTCCTCTGCATGATAATCCTCCGGGAAGGTAACCTTAACCTCGATTTCCTTCTCGGCCTCCGCTCCGATAAGCTGCTCCTCAAAGCCCGGGATAAAAGAGCCGGAACCGATCGTAAGCGGATAGTTCTCTCCTTTTCCGCCCTCAAAGGCCTCACCGTCAACAAAGCCTTCAAAATCCAGAATGACTTCATCCTTATCCTGAACCGGACGGTCCTCTACCGCGATCGTTCTTGCATTTTTCTCCGCTTCCTCCTGGATCTTTGTATCCACTTCCTTCTGTGTTACGCGGTTTGATATCTTTTCTACCTCAAGTCCCTTATACTCGCCCAGGGTCACCTCCGGCTTCGTAGCAACCTCTGCGGTAAAAATAAACGGTTTCCCTTTTTCGATCTGTACTACGTCAATCTCCGGCTGAGATACGATCTCCAGCCCGCATTCATCATATGCCTCGGAATACGCCTTCGGAATCAGGGCATTTGCCGCATCATCATAAAAAATCTCTGCTCCGTACATCTTCTCAATCATCTGGCGCGGAACCTTCCCTTTGCGGAATCCCGGCAGGCTGATCTTATTTTTTTGCTTCTTATATGCGTTCTGAATCGCTTTTTCCAAATCATCGGCAGATACTTCAATAGTCAGCTTCGCCATGTTTTTCTCTAATTTTTCTACCTGTAAACTCATCTATTATTTCCTCCTATTGCCTTAATATACGGCATAATACATTCACCACAGAAGTATAACACAAACCTTTTCAAATATCCAGTCCTACATTTCATCTAAACGAAGTATTTTTTCAATCAGGTTATTCATATCTTCCTCTTCGATATAATATTCGTTCTCTTTATCTGCCTTTACGGTAAGAATTACCGTTTTTCCGGCGCCGTAATCCACTCTCATATATGCGGTATCCAGAAGCTCATATGCATGATTGACAATATCCGCCATGATCTGTCTGTCAATCTCCTCTTCGGTTCCGGTATATTTCCCGCTCTGTATGTTTTCCGCCATCTTGAGGGAATCCTCGACCAGGAGCTCATGGAATTTCACAAAAACATCCGCCGGCCATATGGTCACCGCCACCTCATATTCTTTTTTTCCCGTTTTCCCGGCTTCCGAAACCTCATAACGCATCACGGAAAATATCTTCGCGACAAGCTCTGCATACTTCTCCTGCTTAGCCTCATTAATCTCAAACTGGCTGGTGATTACATTTGTCGTAAAGGCATCCACCGTCTCCTGATATCTAAGCATCAGTGTTTCATTCGTGGCCCCGTCTATCATCTGAAGGGCCTCCTTTGTCTCACCCTGGAAGGTCAGATTAAGAAGCGCCTGTACATATCCGGCAGCGTCAAAGCCTCTTCTGCATCCGGCATTCGAACACATAACCGCCATACATACCAGCAAAAGAGCCGCTTTTTTTATACGTTTTTTCATACGGTATTTCCTTATATTCTTTAATGGTACACGATTGCGTCAGCGATCTCCCCTGCTTTTTCATTGCCTAACAGCACCGCGATCAGCTCAAGAGCAAAATCAACGGCGGCTCCCACACCCTGTCCTGTAACTATATTGCCATCCACCATAGCCGGTGCACCCGTAAGGACAGCCCCGGATATCTTTCTCTCCATATCCGGATAGCAGGTCACTCTCTTTCCTTTAAGAAGCCCCAGATCACTCAGAATCGTAGGAGCGGCACAGATAGCCGCTACATATTTCCCGCTCTCGGCAAAATCCTTTACGATCCTTCTTACACCGGAATGTGCTCCGAGATTTGTCGTCCCCGGAAGTCCGCCCGGAAGGACAATCATATCAAACTCCTCAAGATTTACCTCGTCAAACAGATCCTCTGTCTGAACCGCAATTCCATGAGAGCCGCGAATCATATATTCCTCCGTAACAGACACTGTATCCACATAGACCCTTGCTCTTCTCAGCAGATCAACAACCGTCAGAGCCTCAACCTCCTCAAAGCCCTCAGCCAATAACACACATACTTTCTTCATTCCAAATATCCTCCTATTTTCAAAACAGCTTACTGTCCCGCTCTGTTTACAGCAACGAAAAACTGCCACACTTCTAATATTAACACTGTTTACTTTTTGTGTAAACTAAATTATACTTAATCTGAAAAATCTAAAATAACAACGAAAGCATTCAAAAAAATATGATTGAAAGGACACTGCCCTATGGAAATCGAGCGCAAATATTTAATCCCTGCACTGCCGGAAAATATCACGGATTTTCCGTGCCGCATCATTGAACAGGGATATCTGAATACCGACCCTGTTATCCGTATAAGACGTGACAATGAAAGCTATGAACTTACCTGCAAATCAAAAGGATTTATGTCAAGACAGGAATATAACCTTCCACTTACCGAAGAAGCCTACCGGCATCTGCTTCCTAAAATTGACGGCCGGCTGATCAGAAAACACCGCTACATGATTCCGCTTAAAGAAGGACTCATGATCGAACTGGATATTTTTGACGGGGATCTCTCACCTCTCATCCTCGCAGAGGTCGAATTTCCGGACGAGGCATCCGCTCTTTCCTTTACCCCGCCGGAATGGTTCGGCAAGGATGTAACATTTTCGGGTGAATATCACAACAGTAATCTCAGCAAGCTGTAATTTATGCAACGTTTCGTTGCATTTTTGTATTTCTCTACATTTTGATGCATATCAGGAAATTTATCGGGCAAATTGCTATACTAGAACCAGTGAAGAAATTTGACTTCGGAGGATTATGGCATGCCCAACGTACAATTGGCTAAAAACCTGCGTTTTCTCAGAAACAAACGGGGATTAAGCCAGCAGGAAATGGAAGATGTGCTGAATTTATCCAGACAGGCCTACTCGAATTATGAACGAGGTGAGAGGACGCCTGATCTGGATGTTTTAGTGCGCTTATCACAATTCCATGAAGTCAGCATTGACGCACTGCTCCTTGTGAATCTGGAAGCTCTGCCTGCAGTCACGCCCCGCGCTGATTCCGTTATGATGGAAACGGTAAGTCCCTATTACACCTATACGGAATGTAAAGACACCGGCGAATCTGTCTATCTGACAAAGGATGAGCTTAAGCTTATCTCCGACTTCCGCTCACTTTCCGAGGAGACAAGGCAGATTCTTACCGGTTTTATCAGCAATGAACTCAACAATAAAAAGCACAGAAAATAATCAATCTGACCATCCGGTTATTCCGGAACGGCAAATCCGTCATGTACGGCGTTCATCGCCTTATCGATATCCTTTTCTGCCACAAGAACAGTGATCCTGATCTCTGATGTTGATATCATATTGATATTAATATGGGAATTATACAACGCTTCGAACATCCTTGCGGCCACTCCCGGATTACTCATCATACCTGCTCCCACCACCGAAAGCTTCGCCACATTTTCGTTATACGTAATCTCCTGTATCGTGAGCCTTTCTTTGTTAGACTCAAGTATCTTAAGTGCATTTTCCAGATCGTCCCCCGCCACTGTAAAGGAGATATCCTTTGTTCCCCCGCGTCCCACAGACTGCAGGATAATATCTACATTAATATTATTTTTTGCCAGAGTATCAAAGATACGGAATGCTGTTCCCGGCTTATCCTCCACTCCTATCACTGAAATCCTGACGGTATTTTTGTCGGCCGCAACACCGGTCACTAACATTTTTTCCATATTCGATGCCTCCTTGACTACTGTTCCTTCCGAATCATTCAGACTGGAACGCACTACCAGCTCTACATTATATTTTTTTGCCATTTCCACGGAACGGTTATGAAGCACTCTCGCTCCGAGACTCGCCAGCTCCAGCATCTCATCGTATGTAATAACGTCAAGCTTTCTGGCATTTTTCACGACACGCGGGTCTGCTGTATAAACCCCGTCTACATCCGTGTAAATCTCACATTTATCCGCGTGAAGCACTGCTGCAAGAGCCACTGCCGTAGTATCAGACCCTCCTCTTCCGAGAGTCGTGATATCCTCATATTTATTCACTCCCTGAAAGCCTGTCACGATCACGATCCTTCTGGAATCCAGCTCATGCAGAATCCGCTTCGTATCTACACGCTTAAACCTCGCATTTCCGTGGCGTGAGGTTGAATGCATCATCACCTGGAAAGCATTTAAGGATACTGCCGGCACATCAAGCGACTGCATTGCCATGGCCATAAGTGCTACCGACACCTGCTCTCCCGTTGTAAGAAGCATATCCAGCTCCCGCTTCTTCGCCTTCGGGTTAATACTCTCGGCCAGTGCGATCAGCTCGTCTGTCGTATCCCCCATGGCGGACAAAACGACCACCACATCATGACCCGCTTTATAATCCGCGATACAGCGGTTTGCTACATTAAAAATCCTTTCTTTATTTGCGACGGAGCTGCCGCCGAACTTTTTTACGATTAGCATATATCCTCCTGTAGTAAATGTCCGAGCAGCTTATAGCCATCCGGCCAGTTTTTTCCGGTCTGAGCGGCGGTTTTTTCATTATATACCGTACCGTTCTCCTGCTTTGCGGTACTGTCATATAAGAGGTAGGGCACCGCATCCCCTGTGTGGGTACGCAGCTCGATCGGTGTGGGATGATCCGGAAGAAGCAGAAGCCTGTAATCCTCCCCGGCACCCTCAAGGCCGTCTGTTACGGCCTTAAGCACCTCTCTGTCCACGTGTTCGATCGCAGAAATCTTATCCTCTATAAGCCCCTGATGCCCCATCTCATCCGGAGCTTCTATATGTATATAGGCGAAATCATATCCGTCCCGTGTCAGAGCCTTTACCGCTGCCTGCGCCTTTCCCGCATAATTCGTATGAAGGCCTCCGTTGGCTCCCTCTACGATCACGCGCTTCATTCCGGCGCCTGCCGCGATTCCCTTCAGCAGATCCACCGCCGAGATCATAACGCCCTTCTTACCTGTCCTCTCCTCAAATGAGGTAAGAACGGGTTTCCTGCCCGCTCCCCAGAACCATGCGGAGTTTGCGGGCCTTAACCCTTTTTCCCTCCGGCTTACATTAAGCGGATGATTTTCCAGAATATCATAGCTTTTTTTCATCATTTCAAAGAGCACCGGATCTGCCGGAAGAAACTCCCCGATCCGTCTTGTCAATATGTCATGGGGAGGAGTAAGCTCTGAGAGGGCGCCATGCTTCTGTATCAGAAGATGACGGTAGCTGGTCCCCGTATAAAAGTCATAGCCTTCTCTTCCGAGCCCTTCCTTAAGCGCTTTTATAAGCACTGCCGCATCCTCTGTACTGATTTCGCCGGAGCTGTGGTCTATGATCGTGCGTTCCTCATAGGGGCCTTCCTCCTCGCTTAAGGTCACGAGATTACACCTGAAGGACACATCCGTATCCTCCATACCGACACCGATACTAAGTGCCTCAAGCGGTGAACGGCCCGTATAATAGATCTTCGGGTCATATCCCATCACTGCCAGATTTGCCGTATCGCTTCCCGGCGCCATGCCTTCCGGCACCATGGACGCCGTCCCGAGCTCCGAAACCCTGGAAAGCTCATCCATAACCGGGGTATCTGCCGCCTCTAAGGTAGTCCTCCCTCCAAGCTCAGGGAGAGGCCTCCCTGCCATCCCGTCACTTAGTATTACTACATATTTCATTTGCCTGTCTCCTATCCCTTCTGATCCTCTATACGTATCATGTGCAGGATCTGACCCTCATAGCTCCTGGCCCTTGTATCATAATCTCCCTCCATCATAACCGGAGTCACAAAGCCAAACTCACCTTCAAGACCGTCTACACGGATAATCTCGATTTCTCCGAAGGAGTACTTAAGCTCCGAAAGCATCTCCTGCGCGTCGCCCTTCATCCGGATAAAGAAGCGTCTCTTTGCCCCTGCCTTATCCTCAAGTTTAAGCTTTTCCTGATCCCACATAGTCATAATATTCCTGTTCAGATGCTTTGCAGCATCTACCACGTCCGCCACAACCGCACTTGCCGTCGGAAGCTTTCCTGCTCCGCTTCCGTAAAACATGGCATCCCCCAGCACATTGCCGTGAACGAAGATGGAATTAAACACTCCGTTTACATTGTAAAGCGGATGCTCCGGATAGAGCATGCACGGAGCCACGATCGCATGAAGATGCTTTCCGTGGCGCTTGCTGGATGCGAGCAGCTTAATCGTTGTTCCCATCGCTTTCGCATATTTCATATCCTCGACAGTGACCTCTGTAATTCCCTCACAGTAAATATCTTCAAAATCCACCTGCTGCCCCGAAATCAAAGAGGACAGTATGGCAATCTTTCTGCAGGCATCATATCCCTCCACGTCTGCCTCCGGATTGCGCTCCGCGTAGCCGTTCGCCTGAGCCTCCTTAAGCACAGTATCATAATCGGCGCCCTCATAAAACATTTTCGTGAGCATATAGTTCGTAGTACCGTTTAAAATACCCGTAATTTCTTCAATCTCATCAGCCGTAAGAGACGAATTCAGCGGCCGGATGATCGGAATGCCGCCCCCGACGCTTGCCTCGAACAGAAAATTAATGTTATGCTCCTTGGCAATAGACAAAAGCTCCGCACCGTGCTTCGCCACCAGCGCCTTATTTGAAGTAGCCACGCTTTTTCCTGCCTGCAGGCTTTTCTTTACAAATGTATAGGCAGGCTCAATGCCTCCCATGACCTCTACTACGATTTTAACATCCTCATCATTTATGATCGTGTCAAAATCATGTATAATCTTTTCCTGCACCGGATCTCCCGGAAAATCTCTGAGATCCAGGACATATTTCACATTCAGCTCCTCGCCGATCCTCTGATTGATCCTGGCACCGTTCGTATTGATGACCTCCACAACACCCGAACCCACTGTACCATAACCCATCACTGCTATATTTATCACGTTTGTCCCTCCCTTTTAACCATTTACAGTCATCTTTAAATATGCATTTATAAACAAATCTATGCTGCCGTCCATCACCGCCGTCACATTGCCGCTCTCCGTATTCGTTCTGTGATCCTTGACAAGCGTATACGGCTGCATAACATAGGAGCGTATCTGATTGCCGAATCCGATCTCTTTTACTTCGCCGCGGATATCCGACACTCTTTCCGCCTGCTCCTGCTCCTTCATAAGCTTCAGCTTTACCTTCAGCATCTGCATCGCCTTTTCCTTGTTGAAATGCTGCGAGCGCTCGTTCTGACACTGCACTACGATTCCCGTGGGAAGATGCGTAATCCGGATCGCCGACGAGGTCTTATTAACATGCTGTCCGCCCGCCCCGCTTGCGCGGTAGGTATCGATCTTAAGCTCATCCTCCGCGATCTCAATATCGATCTCATCCTCAATATCCGGAACCACGTCGCAGGAAGCAAAGGACGTCTGCCTCTTGCCCGCCGCATTAAACGGAGAAATGCGGACCAGACGGTGTACTCCCTTCTCTGACTTCAAATATCCATATGCATTCTCACCGTTCACCTCAAAGGTTACGGTCTTTATCCCAGTAATATCTCCGTCCAGATAATCAAGCACCTGGATGGAAAAGCCCTTTTTTTCTGCCCATCGGCTGTACATGCGGTAAAGCATGCCCGCCCAGTCACAGGATTCCGTGCCTCCTGCTCCGGCATGAAGCGTCACGATCGCGTTGCAGCCGTCATACTCGCCGGAAAGAAGCGTCTGGATCCTGAGATTTTCAAAACCATTCTCAAACTCCTTAAGCTCTGCTTCAATCTCATTTATAACAGACGTATCATTTTCCTCATATCCCATCTCGATCAGAAGCTGCATATCCTCATATGAGGTATACAGCGCCTGGATCCTTTTTGCAAGCTCCTGAAGCTGTTTTAATTCCTTCATGATCTTCTGAGATTCCTCGGGATTATCCCAGAAGCCCGGTTCCTCTATCTTCCGTTCAAGCTCCTCGATCCTCTTTTCCTTGCCAGAGACGTCAAAGTGAATCCCTCATTCCGGCAAGAGGTTCTTCATAAGCGCTGATCACGCTTTTTAACTGGTCAAGCTCAACCACTTCCTGTCACCTCTTTCTATAAATATGATGTCTGATCCTCTATCTGCGTCCGCAGCACTGCTTATATTTCTTACCGCTTCCGCACGGGCACGGATCATTCGGATAAATTTTTTTCTCCGCCCGCTTCTTCGGTGCGCGCACGGCGCTGTCATCCTTATTTGTTCCTGTTACTTTTGCCACCTGCTCCCGCTCCACCTTCTGCTCGATCCGGATATGGAACAGCGTACGTATCGTATCCTCCGTAATTCCCCTGGTCATCTCTCCGAACATATCATATCCCAGCATCTTATACTCGACCTTCGGATCCCTGTTTCCGTACGCCTGGAGTCCGATTCCCTGTCTCAGCTGATCCATATCGTCGATATGAGCCATCCATTTTGCGTCGATCACCTTGAGAAGTATTACACGCTCGATCTCACGGATATGCTCCGGCTCAGGAAATTCGGCTTCTTTTGCTTCATATGCCTTTGCCGCCCGTTCTTTAAGCATATGCTTAAGCTCCTTCTGGCTCATCTTTTTTACTTCATCTGCCGTAACAGGGGCCATCGGGATCACGGAAAAGATACTCCGGTTAAGCGCCGGAAGATTCCAGTCCTCATAATCCGTATCTGCGGAGATCTCTGCATCCACCACATTTTCCACATAGTCATTGATCATATGGAAAATAGAATCCCGCATATTCTCACCGTCAAGCACACGGCGTCTCTCCTCATAGATGATCTCCCTCTGCTCATTCATAACCTGGTCATAATCAAGCAGGTTCTTACGTATTCCAAAGTTATTGCTCTCTATTTTCTGCTGTGCTTTTTCGATGGCGCTCGACAGCATCTTATGCTGGATCTGCTCACCCTCTTCCACTCCCAGAGCTTCAAACACGCCCATCAGTCTCTCAGAGCCGAACAAACGCATCAGATCATCCTCAAGGGCAATGTAGAACCTTGACTCTCCCGGATCTCCCTGCCGTCCGGAACGCCCCCGCAGCTGATTGTCGATACGTCTGGATTCATGTCTCTCCGTACCGATGATCTTAAGGCCTCCGGCCGCCTTCGCCTCGTCATCCAGCTTAATATCCGTACCACGGCCTGCCATATTCGTAGCGATGGTCACCGCATCATGGATGCCGGCCTGCGCAACGATCTCTGCCTCCATCTCATGGAACTTTGCATTCAGGACATTATGCTTAATGCCCCGCTTTTTAAGCATGCCGCTTAAGAGCTCCGAATTCTCGATCGTGATCGTACCTACAAGGACCGGCTGATGCTTCGCATGGGCTGCCTCGATCTCGTCGCATACGGCTTTAAACTTCTCACGCTGCGTCTTATATACCACATCCTCCAGATCCTTACGGATAACCGGAACATTCGTAGGAATCTCTATTACGTCCATTCCGTATATCTCGCGGAATTCCTTTTCCTCTGTAAGGGCAGTACCCGTCATGCCTGCCTTTTTGCCAAATTTATTAAACAGGTTCTGGAAGGTGATGGTAGCAAGCGTCCTGCTCTCTCTCTTTACCTTCACATGCTCCTTTGCCTCGATAGCCTGATGAAGGCCGTCAGAATAACGCCGTCCCGGCATGATACGTCCGGTAAACTCGTCTACGATAAGGACCTGATCTTCCTTTACCACATAATCCTGATCCTTGAACATCAGGTTATGCGCACGCAGCGCCAGAATAATATTGTGCTGTATCTCAAGGTTCTCCGGATCGGCAAGATTTTCAAGATGGAAGAACCGCTCGACCTTCTTTACACCGTCCTCGGTAAGATTGATATTCTTTTCTTTCTCGTTTACAATAAAATCTCCGGTCTCTTCGATATCCTCACCCATAATAGCGTTCATCTTGCTGAATTCTCCGCTGGCCTCACCCCGCTCCAGCTGGCGCGCAAGGATATCGCAGGCCTCATAGAGCTTCGTAGATTTCCCGCTCTGCCCGGATATGATAAGAGGAGTCCTGGCCTCGTCAATAAGAACCGAGTCCACCTCGTCAATGATCGCATATTTGAGGCCCCTCTGCACAAGGCGCTCCTTGTAGATTACCATATTGTCGCGCAGGTAATCAAATCCCAGCTCATTATTTGTCACATAGGTGATATCACAGTTATATGCCTCGCGTCTCTCGTCGCTGTCCATACTGTTAAGTACAACGCCGACGGTCAGGCCCAGGAATTCATGGATCTGCCCCATCCACTCGGCATCACGCCTGGCCAGATAAT
>CAQNVT010000049.1 GCA_948844705.1 uncultured Dorea sp. | reverse complement strand
GGGCCTTCTCTATATCAGTGTGCTTACAGACCCGACGACAGGAGGGGTTACGGCAAGCTTTGCCATGTTAGGAGATATCATTCTTGCAGAGCCGAAGGCTCTGATCGGCTTTGCGGGTCCCCGGGTGATTGAACAGACGATCAGGCAGAAACTCCCGAAGGGCTTTCAGCGGTCGGAGTTTCTTCTGGAGCATGGGTTTATAGACGGTATTATAGAGAGGCCTGAAATGAAGGATACCTTGTCGGGCCTTCTTAAGCTTCACAGTGATAGCGAAGCAGCATATGGGGAGCAATGTGAGGGGACAATAGACAGACTGCAGGATATGACAGAAGAAAAGGACGCGTGGGAACGGGTGGAAATATCAAGAAGAGCGGACCGCCCGGTCGGAAGCGATTATATAGAGGCGCTGTTTACTGATTTTGCGGAATGCCACGGAGACCGGCTGTATGCAGACGACAGGGCGGTTATCGGAGGGATCGCCAGATTCCGGGGTCTTCCGGTTACGGTGATCGCGCAGGCGAAGGGAAAAGATACGAAGGAAAATATTGAGCGCAATTTCGGCATGCCGTCTCCGGAGGGGTACAGGAAGGCCCTGCGTCTGATGAAGCAGGCAGAAAAATTCCACCGTCCGGTCATCTGTTTTGTGGATACGCCCGGCGCGTTCTGCGGCCTGGAGGCAGAGGAGCGGGGGCAGGGTGAGGCCATTGCCAGGAACCTCTATGAGATGTCGGGGCTTAGGACTCCGATCCTGTCGGTGATCATCGGAGAGGGCGGAAGCGGAGGAGCACTTGCCATGGCGGCGGCAGACGAGGTGTGGATCCTGGAGAATTCCATTTATTCCGTACTCTCTCCGGAAGGTTTTGCCAGTATTCTCTGGAAGGACAGCGGGAAAGCGAAGGAAGCGGCAGAGGTAATGAAGCTTACCGCACCGCATCTGTATCAGATGAAAATCGTAGAAAAGGTATTTAAAGAGCCTTCCGTCTATACAAAGGAGACCATGGAGCCGGTCATATCCTCTCTGGATAAGGAAATCAGATGTTTTCTGGAGAAATATAGGGATATGACCGGTGAGGAGCTTACAGAACGCCGTTACAGAAGATTTCGCAGGCTGTAAAAAAGAAAGGATTGATTCCGGGACGTAAAAAAGGGTATAATAAAAACAGACAGAAATAAAGCGTGAAAGGAAAAGGACAGGAAGGAACATAACGCATGGGGGATGAATACAAGGCAATTAATCAGGTCCTGGTCAAGCTGGTCAACGAGATATGGAAGCTGGAAGGAGAGGCGATCATTACAAAGGAATTCGAGGATATCACGAATAATGATATGCATGTAATAGAGGCCGTCGGTCTCGGAGACGGCCGCAATATGTCTTCTATTGCCAAAAAGCTTGATGTTACGGTGGGGACGCTTACGATTGCAATTAATAATCTGGTGAATAAAGGCTATGCAGAGCGAAGAAGAAGCGAAAAGGACCGGCGCGTCGTGCTTGTAAGGCTTACAGACAGAGGAGTGGCTGCGTACCGGCATCATGAGGATTATCACAGGCAGATGATTGAGGCCATCATGGAAAAGCTTGATGCGACAGAGCTTCCGGTGCTTATGAAGATGCTGGACGGTGTGACAGAGTTTTTTAAAGGCTATAATAAATAAAGGGGGAAATGACCTATGGCAGTAAAATATGAGGAGGAGATCAGAAAGCTTCAGGAGATTATCGATGACAGTGAGCGCATTGTATTTTTCGGAGGCGCGGGAGTATCCACAGAGAGCAATATTCCTGATTTCAGAAGCGCGGACGGCCTGTATCGGCAGAAGTATAAGTATTCTCCCGAGCAGATCGTAAGCCATAGCTTCTTTATGAGAAATACAGAGGGCTTTTATGAATTTTATAAGGATAAGATGATGTATCTGGATGCGAAGCCAAACGCGGCCCATAAAAAGCTTGCGGAGCTTGAGGAGGCCGGGAAGCTTGCGGCCGTTATCACCCAGAATATAGACGGCCTTCATCAGGCGGCCGGAAGTAAAAACGTATACGAGCTCCACGGAAGCATTCTCAGGAATTACTGCGAAAGCTGCGGGAAATTTTATGACGCGGCATATGTGAAAAATTCAGAGGGAGTTCCAAGGTGCGGATGCGGCGGCAGGATCAAGCCGGATGTGGTGCTCTATGAGGAGGGACTGGATCCGGATATCATACAGAAAAGTATCCGTGCGATCAGTGAGGCGGATACCCTGATCATCGGCGGCACTTCTCTGGTGGTGTATCCGGCAGCAGGCTTTATCGATTATTTCAGAGGAAAGCATCTTGTGGTGATCAATAAGAGCGCGACTGCAAAAGAGGTGGGAGCGGAGCTTGTTATAGCGGCGCCGATCGGCGAGATCATGGGGCGGCTTACGGTATAGGAAGAAGCATTTATTTCATAAAAAAGGGACATTCACGAAAGATAAAGCAGTGTGAGTGTCCCTTTGTTTTTATTGTTTTTTTGCTTTTTGGCGAAGCCTTGCAAAGAAGCCCGGCTTTTTCTGCGGAATATCCAAAGGCCCTCTTAAGCCTCTGACTGCAGTGATATAGATGCCGCTTACAGTTGCCTTTACTTCCTTTTTGACCGGAATGAGAGGATAAACATCTGCATCGCACATCAGGGTCATAACCTTCGGCCCGACTTTGGCTTTTACAACAGGTACCTTTGAACGGCGCAGATATTTCGGCGTGTTATCTACCACGATCTGCGGCAGTCCGGCATCCTTGAGCTTCAGGCGGCCCTTGTCAATGATCAGCATAGTCATCGTCTGAGCCATGGCATCCATCTTTTCCTGCTTATTATATAATTGGATTTCCATTAATATTTATTTCTTCTATTTGTTTTTCTATTGCTACTTCGCTTATTCCATCAATAAAATTCTTTACTCTAGTAAAATCAATATATTCTGGATCTCCATTTACTATTTCACAATTCTTCTTTACTCTGTCTGTTAATAATTTTTCTATTTTATATGTTTTTATTAAATCTTTATTTAAACATTCCCAATCATGATAAAAACTTAAATCATTATTTTCTACATACTCAGTTTCTTTTGTTTTAAATATTGCTTTACTACTTCTCTTGACTCCTG
>CAQNVT010000048.1 GCA_948844705.1 uncultured Dorea sp. | reverse complement strand
CATCGTTTAAATAATGTACATCCCACCCTTCTTTTTCATTCATTCCAGCATGCTCATATTCAGCGTTTTTCCAAAACGGCGGGGACGTGTAATCAAAGTAACAACATCCTGATTTTCCCACCATTCCTTTATAAAAGCAGTTTTATCAACATAAAAGCTTCCGTTTTCCCTGATTGACCGGAAATCCTGATTCCCGATGGATACTATCGGTCTCATGCTCCACATACCTCCCTTGCGATACGGATTTTCTATTGACCATTATAACAAATGTCCGGCGGCTTTTGAATGATATTCTCAATCTTTTTCCAACCGACTTTATAGCATTTACTGACACAAAAAAGGAGACCGCGTACACCTACCGGTGCCGCAGCCTCCTTTTTGCATACCTATCTGTTGTTGTCTGTACCATTATCACGGACATTATCATCATTTCCGTCCAGCGCATCGCCCACATCGTCTGCGCCGTCTCTTATATCGTCTCCGATCTCATCCATAAGGCCTTCGTCTTTCTTGTTGTCAGTCCCGTCTGTCGCGCCATTTGTATTGCCATTGTCGTTCCCGGTATTATTATTCCCATTGCCGGTTCCGGTGCCCGCATCATTCGTTGTCCCGTCATTTACGGCGCCGTTGTCATCTGCATTGTTTTTTGAACCGCATGCAGCAACACTCATAATAACTCCTACACACATAAGCATCATCAATAATTTCTTTAACTGTTTCATGTCTTAATCTCCCTTTCATGTATATTGATCTGTTTATCAAGTACAGCCCTGCTTACTTGCTGCTAGTAATATTTGCAAAAACAGAAAATATATACCTGAAAGGAAATAGAATTTTTTTCCAATTCTATACTCTCTCTGTGATACGTCCGCTTCTGTACGCCTCAAGAAGCATCTTAAGATCCTCAATCTGCTCCTTCAAATCCCTTCCGATGTCCGTATCTCCTACACGCTTTCTTTCAACCGCACGCTTCACCACCACGCTGTCAGAATGAATGTCGGTTTCTTTTTCAATAGCCGCCTCCGTCGATTCGAAGGGCTCATGGGCCGCCAGAATCAATCCGTAGGAATTATAAATGAGCGTATAACCTGCTATGCCTGTCTCTTTCTGATATGCCCTTGAGAAGCCTCCGTCGATGACAAATACCTTTCCGCCGCATTTAATCGGATTTTCTCCGTTTTTTGTCTTTACAGGCACATGCCCGTTAATAATATGAGTCCCTTCAGTCCCAAGCCCGAATTCTTCTAAAATATTGTTTACAACCTCCTCATCTTCAAGCAAGGTATAATAAGGATTCTTTATCTCCTTATGCGTTTCCTTTTCTTTGATAAAATACCTCTCAAAGGTTGCCATTTTATCCTTTCCGAAAAGCGGTGAGCCTTCGCTGAGCCAGATATACCACATCATATCCTTTCCCCGCTCCTTCTCCTTGTCATCCAGAGCATAGAATCCCTTTCTCACATAGCCCTCCAGCACCTCGTAAAGACTTTTTCCTTTATAGGTCTGTCCGTAAATGCGCACCGGTTTTAAGCTTCCGTCCTCCTGAAGAGGCACACAGCCGTGATACAGAAGATTATTGTTACAGACCTTATAAAGTCCCCCCTTATTCAAAAGAAATCTCATATGCTCCTGCAGTCTTCCGCAGCTTTCAAACGCCTTCGTAAGCCGTTCCATAACGTCTTCCTCTGCCGGGGTAAGCGCATAGGGCCTTTTCGGATCAATGGTCGGGAAATTCTTATCCAACAGCTCGTAGGTTTTTCCGTTAATTTCAATGGTTCCCTTTTCAAAATCGATGCGGTGAAGGAGATTTCTGTCTGCCATCTTAAAACCGGGATTCTTTTTAATAATCTGCCCCTCCACCTTAAATTGTATAATAGAAATCGCCTTGTGCATCATCACATCCAAAAGCATCTGGTTCTTTCCGTAATTCGGTGTGCCCTTAAGCTGAAAGCACTCGCAGGGGTCATCGGCATATGTATCCATTGCAAAGGTGGCAAGAGGAAGCAGGTTAATTCCGTAGCCATCCTCCAGAATATCCAGATTTCCGTATCTTGCACAGATTCGCACTACATTTGCGATGCATCCCCTCTGTCCTGCCGCCGCTCCCATCCAGAGAACATCATGATTACCCCACTGAATATCAACCGAATGGTAGTCCATAAGCTTATCCATAATCAGATGCGGCCCCGGCCCCCGGTCATATATGTCTCCCACAATATGCAGATGATCCACCGTAAGCCTCTGGATCAGCTCACAGAGGGCAATAATAAACACCTCTGCCCTGCGGATTCCGATAATAGTGCTTACAATAGAATTGTAATAGGATTCTTTATCTGACGAAAGCGACGGCTTCTCGGTAATGAGCTCCTCAATCACATAGGCAAATTCCTCCGGCAGTGCCTTGCGGACCTTTGAACGGCTGTATTTTCCTGCGGCGCATTTGCATACCTCTATGAGACGGTACAGGGTAATCTTATACCATTCCTCCATATCCTCCTCTGTCTTTTTTACCAGCTCGATTTTTTCCTTCGGATAATAAATAAGAGTAGCAAGAGACTGTTTCACTCTGCTGCTCATAGTATTTCCAAAAACATCGTCAATTTTATGACAAACCGCGCCTGAGCCATTCTTAAGAACATGGGCAAACGCTTCATATTCCCCATGTATATCCGTCAGGAAATGTTCGGTTCCTTTCGGAAGATTCAAAATCGCCTGAAGATTGATAATCTCTGTAGAAGCTCTGGCGATCGTCGGGTAAAGCCGGGACAGACGCTCTAAATAACGTAAATCTAATTCTTTCATAACTTTTCTCCTTTTTGTAAATTCACCTGGGGACGGGGCAGCCTCGCCTTCGGCTACGTTACCGCCGTCCCCTAGATCACATCGGACATGTCGTAGCGGCCGGCGGGTTTTCCGGCCAGGAATTTGGCGGCCTCCACAGCGCCTTTTCCAAATACGGCCTTTGAATATGCCGTATGCTTAAGCTCTATTACCTCGTCCGGACCGGCGAAAATAATCTCATGTTCCCCTACGATCGTACCGCCGCGCACTGCCGAGATCCCCATCTCCTTTTTATCTCTTTTTTCTCTTCTCTGGCTTCTGTCATATACATATGTATATTCATTGTCCATCGCCTCGTTTATGGAATCTGCCAGCGCAAGCGCTGTGCCGCTGGGAGCATCCACCTTCTGGTTGTGATGGCGCTCTACAAGTTCAATATCAAATCCCGCACCTGCAAGCACCTTTGCCGCATCCCTGACAAGCTTTAAGAGCAGGTTGATGCCAAGAGACATATTTGCCGACTTAAGTACCGCGGTCTTTTTTGCCGTCTCCTCTACCCGGGAGAGCTGCTCCTGCGACAGCCCTGTTGTGCACAGTACTACCGGAAGCTTTTTATCCGCACAATAGTCAAGAAGCTTGTCCACCGCTCCCGCATTTGAAAAATCAATAACCACATCTGCTTCAATATCGCATTTTTCTATACTCTCAAACACCGGATAATCATTCGCGATACCCGTATAGGCATCCACACCTGCGACAAATTCGATCTCCGCATCCTCCTTTACAAGTCCCGTGATCACCTGTCCCATCTTTCCGTTGCATCCATGCATAATCGCCCGTACCATTTTCTATCCTTCCTCCTTACCGTGTAATCGTCTTCCGGATTATACAGAAAGGGTATCCCTTTAAAGATACCCTTTTCACTCTCCGTCAAAAATATGATACCTTATGCTAACCTGATTCCAAAATCCTTCATCGCACGCGCCAGCTCCTCCGTATGTCCCGGCGTCAGCTCCGTAAGCGGCATACGAAGCGGACCGCAGTCCATTCCCATAAGCTGCATCGCCTTCTTGACCGGAATCGGATTCACCTCACAGAACAGCTTCTCACAAAGCGGAATTGCCTTAAGCTGAAGAGCCGCGCTGCCCGCTACGTCACCGGCAAAAAACTTTGCGCAAATGTCATGAGTCTCCTTCGGCGCCACATTGGAAAGCACGGAGATCACACCCTTCGCTCCGAGAGAAAGAAGAGGCACGATCTGATCGTCATTTCCGGAATACAGATCGATCTTCCCGTCAGTAAGGGACATGATCTTAGCCACCTGTGAAATATTTCCCGAAGCTTCCTTCACTCCCACGATATTGTCCACATTCTTTACCAGCTCCGCGACCGTCGCAGGCTCAATATTGCATCCGGTCCTGCTGGCAACACTGTACATAATGATCGGCGCCTTCGCCTCCCTTGCAACTGCCGTATAATGTGCGATAAGCCCCGCCTGCGTCGCCTTATTATAGTACGGCGTCACAAGAAGCAGCCCGTCTGCTCCGTCTTCCACGGCCTCCCTTGACATATCGACCGCCGTCCTGGTACAGTTTGAACCTGTGCCTGCAATAACCGGAATTCTTCCCTTTGCCCGCTCAATTGCGAATTTCACACATTCCATATGCTCTTCTTCCGTCATTGTTGCGGATTCTCCGGTTGTCCCGCATATGATAATACTGTCCGTACCATTTTCACAATGATAGTCAATTAATTCGTCTAATTTATCATAATTGATGCTTTCATCCGCATTAAAGGGTGTAACAATCGCCACACCGGCTCCCGTAAATACAGCCATATCCATCCTCCTGATTTTTCTATGTTTTACCTAAAATTTTATCATCAATATCAAGGGATGTCAATGAAAGCATCATCCGAATTTATCCCCGAATTTAACCTTCCATGCATTCCAGCTTGCTTACCGACACCTCGTAGGCCGTACGCTCCTGCGTTTCTGTCTCTGTCAGCTTCTTGATATACGTTCTACTCTGGATCCTTCCGAATATCTGCACATGCTCTCCCACCTCAAAGGTAGAGGCAAATCTTGCATTTCTTCCCCAGCAGATGCACGGTATATAATCAGATTTTCCATACGGTCTGTTAACAGCCAGAAGAAGATCGGCAATCTCTCTTCCCAGCGGCGTCTTTCTGTACACCGGCAGCTTACATATGTAGCCGTCAAGAAAAATACTGTTGGTCTTCGCACCGTCAAGCTCCTCTTCTATAAACGACACTTCTCTTACGAATACAGACAGCACCAGACGATTCTTTTGTTCATCGTGCCGGTTATAAGAACGGAACTGTCCGCTTGCCATAATAAATTCTCCCGTATAATCCTGCGATACATCTATCAGACGTTCTGATATCATAAGCGGAATCCTGTCCTCAGAGTTACTTAAGCGCCTCACGCGCACCTCTACCATGTAAAAGCCTTCTCCGAACACCTCATGGCTGAAAGTAAAGCCGGAGGAAACCTCTCCCATAATAGTCACCTGGTTGTTTTCAATAATCTTATCTGACATAATTTTTACATTCTCCCTTCCTCTGAATCGTATTTCATGGTCATTAATTAGTCTATGAGACAGGAATACATTTTAGAACAACATTTTTTCATGTCTTGTAAAATCTGTAAAATGTGATACACTATTAAAGTTACAGCATATAAATAGGTAGAAAGAAAAGGATGATTTACATGAAAACAAAACGTGAGGATGTACGTAATATAGCGATTATCGCCCATGTTGACCATGGCAAGACCACCCTGGTTGACGAGCTTTTAAAGCAAAGCGGGGTATTCCGCGAGAATCAGGAAGTCGAAGAACGCATCATGGATTCCAATGATATCGAAAGAGAACGGGGCATTACGATCCTTTCTAAAAATACGGCCGTCTGTTATAACGGAACGAAAATAAATATCATCGACACCCCCGGCCATGCCGACTTCGGAGGCGAGGTTGAACGTGTCCTTAAGATGGTAAACGGTGTGATCCTTGTGGTAGACGCCTTTGAGGGTGCCATGCCCCAGACAAAATTTGTACTCCGAAAGGCGCTTGAATTAAGTCTTCCTGTCATCGTATGTATCAATAAGATCGACCGGCCGGAGGCAAGGCCCGACGAGGTGATCGACGAGGTATTGGAGCTCTTTATGGATCTGGATGCCTCTGACGAGCAGCTTGACTGTCCCTTTGTCTATGCATCCGCCAAGGCCGGCGTTGCCGTTCTTGACCTGACAGACGAGGAGCGTGACATGAAGCCCTTGTTTGAAACGATCCTTGATTACATCCCTGCTCCGGAAGGCGACCCGGACGCAGATACACAGGTACTGATCAGCACCATCGACTATAATGAGTATGTAGGACGTATCGGCATCGGAAAGGTAGACAACGGAACCATCCGGGTCGGAATGGATGCTGTTGTCGTCAATGAGCATGACCCGGGCCGTCAGGAAAAGGTCCGGATCAGCAAGCTGTATGAATTTGACGGACTGAACAAGGTAGATGTGAAGGAGGCAACCATCGGTTCTATCGTTGCCATTTCCGGTATTGCGGACATTTCTATCGGAGATACGATCTGTTCTCCCGAAAATCCGCAGGCCATTTCGTTCCAGAAGATCTCCGAGCCTACAATCGCCATGCAGTTTATCGTAAATGACAGTCCGTTTGCGGGCCAGGAAGGAAAATACGTCACCTCCCGTCATCTACGAGACCGGCTCTTTAAAGAGCTTAATACGGACGTAAGCCTCCGCGTAGAGGAATCTGACAGCACCGACAGCTTCAAGGTGTCGGGACGCGGAGAGCTTCATCTGTCTGTTCTGATCGAAAACATGCGCCGGGAAGGCTACGAGTTCGCCGTCAGCAAGGCCGAGGTCCTCTACAAAAAGGATGAAAACGGCAGGCTTCTGGAGCCTATGGAAACAGCCTACATCGACGTGCCGGAGGAATTTACCGGAACCGTCATCGATAAGCTGAGCCAGAGAAAGGGCGAGCTTCAGAATATGGGCACGGCAAACGGCGGATACAGCCGTCTGGAATTCAAGATCCCGGCACGGGGACTCATCGGTTACCGGGGTGAATTTTTAACCGATACAAAGGGAAACGGTATCATGAATACCGCGTTCGACGGTTATGCGCCCTACAAAGGAGATATCCAGTACCGGAAGCAGGGCTCTCTGATCGCCTTCGAGACCGGCGAATCGGTAACCTACGGACTGTTCGGCGCCCAGGAACGCGGCACTCTCTTTATCGGTCCCGGAGAAAAGGTATATTCCGGTATGGTAATCGGCGAAAACGCAAAAACCGATGATATTGAAGTAAATATCTGTAAGACAAAGCATCTTACCAACACCCGTTCCTCCAGCGCAGACGAAGCGCTCAGGCTTACTCCGCCGAAAATATTAAGCCTTGAGGAGGCTCTGGATTTTATCGATACCGACGAGCTTCTTGAGGTAACTCCGAAAACACTCAGGATCAGAAAGAAAATCCTGGATCCCAAGATGAGGAAAAGAGGAAACCGATCATGACATTTTTACGGCTGTTAGAGGGAATACGCACCCCGTTTTTAGACAAGCTTATGCAGCTTATCACGTATTTCGGCCAGGAGATCATAATCATAGCGGTTATCTGCACACTTTACTGGTGTGTGGATAAGCGCTTTGCTTATCTTCTGGGATTTACGTATTTTACGGCAGGCTTATGCGTGCAGGTATTGAAGATCACCTTCCGCATTCCAAGGCCCTGGATTCTGGACCCGGATTTTCATGCGGTGGAAAGCGCTCTCCCCGCCGCCACCGGATATTCCTTCCCAAGCGGCCATACACAGGGCGCGACCTGCCTGTTCTTCCCGCTTGCCCTTAAGAGCCGGAGGCTCTTATGCAGACTCCTATGCTGCCTTGCCTTCCTCCTCGTAGGATTCTCAAGGATGTATCTCGGATGCCATACTCCGAAGGACGTGCTTACGTCCATGGCCGTATCCATCCTCGTCTCCTGTATCATATGGCGGCTTCAGGACGCGCTGCTTTCAGATGCCTCCCACCCGGAGTACATTTCTCTTGTTCTGGCGTGCATTGCCGCTTTTTCAGCTGCGTATGCCCTGATTTTAAATGCGCGCGGCGTCATCGACGCGAAATATGCCATGGATTGCTGCAAGGCATCCGGCGCCGGTCTTGGCTTTGCCGCCGGGTGGTATGCCGAACAGCGGTATCTGCATTTTTCCTCCGGCTTTATATCCGTAAAGGCCCTGCTTTTCACGGTAATCCCGGGACTTCTCGGCACATTGCTCCTAAAAGAAGGCTTTTCTCTTCTTTTCGGAAGTTCTGTCTTGGCAAAATCCTCCGAGTACTTTATACTGGTATTATGGATATTGGTAATTTACCCGTTCCTGTTTACCAAAGCACAAAGGAGAAATGTATGAAGCATTATATCGCAACCTGCCTGAAAAGACTGGCAACCTTTCTGGAATTATTTATTGCAATGATGATGGCCTTCGGTATCATATTGCTTTGCTTCCGGATGGCTGCCTCCATCATCTATATTCCCAACCTTGACATATGGCCCAATTACACAGACCTGATGGAAACCTGTTTTAATCTGATCATCGGCGTGGAGCTTATCCGGATGATGTACTCTCATTCACCGAACACGGTATTTGAGGTACTCCTCTTTGCCATCGCCAGACAGATTATTATCGATCACTCTTCCATCTGGAGCAGCCTGGTCGGTGTATGTGCCATCGCCGTATTGTTCGCCACAAGAAAGTTTCTGTTCTGTGAATTTGATGTTGCCGACGAAATCATCCTGCGGGCAAGTATGCGGGCCAAGTCCGTAAAACGGGTTCTGGGCATTGAACTGCCCTTTGAAGAAGACGAAACCCTCCTTGACGTGTTTTTACGTAAATGTGAGGAATATGACGTTGAAGTAGGTGTCGGAGCATGTGTCTATTTTACCGACTTCGGACTTCGCGCCGCAAAAACGCACGATGGAAAAATTTCCCGAATTGAAGTAATCCGTTCTATACATTAGCCATCAAACGTGCTATACTAGATATATCAGATAGATACATGGCCTGTTAATCAATTGTCAGACTATACTCATCTGAAAATTATATCAAAAAGGAGTTGGGCAGAATGAAATTTATCATCGTAGGGAAGAACATTGATGTAACACCTAGCTTAAAAGAAACTGTAGAAAACAAATTAGGAAAATTAGAAAGGTACTTCACTCCGGATACGGAAATTCACGTAACCCTGAGTGTACAGAGAGAGCACCAGAAAATTGAAGTAACGATTCCTGTAAAGGGCAATATTATCCGCTCCGAGCAGGAAAGCACAGATATGTACGTGTCTATTGATCTGGTAGAAGAGGTAATTGAACGCCAGCTTAGAAAATACAAGAACAAACTGGTTGCAAAGCATCAGGAGGGCAACAACTTCAACAAGGAGCTTTTTGAGACCGAGGAGCCCTTCGATGACGGCGAGATAAAAATCGTCCGTACGAAAAAATTTGGTATTAAACCTATGTTTCCTGAGGATGCCTGCGTTCAGATGGAGCTTTTAGGACATAATTTCTTTGTATTCAGCAATGCCGAGACAGACGAGGTATGCGTTGTATACCGCAGAAAGGACGGCACCTTCGGATTGATCGAGCCGGAATTCTCATAAGTCAGAGAGTATATATAATTTTTCAGGTAAAACGGCCGGAAGAAGACTCTTCCGGCCTGTATTTGTCAAAAGCATATTTTTACCATAAGCCGGCCCTCAGAATATTTTCAGGTTTCCGTCTATATCCGCAAAATAGCAGACGGAAGCTTTCCGGAGCTCTGCTTTTCCGCTGGTTGCTTCAGTAAGCGCCGCCATAACGTCATCTGTCTCCTTTTCGGGCGTCAATATTTCAAGCATAACTTTATCTGTATAAACGGAATCCAATATTTTTATCCCTTGCGAAAGGAGAAGATGCTGTATCTTGCCCAGATCCGTATAATCGATCGTAGCCTGAAGTTTAAAACCGGGAATTTTGGTTATAATTATAGAAGAATCCAAACCTGCCCTCACTGCCGATGAATATGCTCTGGCAAGGCCGCCGGTACCAAGAAGAGTCCCGCCGAAATAACGGGTAACCACTGCCACAAGATTCGTAAGTCCCTCCCCCTGCAGGATATCAAGCATCGGCTTGCCCGCAGTACCGCCGGGCTCCCCGTCATCGCTCATACGTTTGAGATCAGATCTTTGCCCGATAATATATGCATAGCAGTGGTGCCTGGCATCCCAGTAAGCCTTCCTTACCGAATCAATAAATGCGATTGCCTCTTCTTCTGTTTCCGCAGGACGCACTGCAGCGATAAAACGCGACTTTTTTTCCGTGATCTCTCCTTCTCCTCCTTCGTATATCGTCCTGTATTCATACATATCCTTTATTGAGATATTTTGCTCTGACATCATTTTGTCCTTTCCGCAGTCCGTCTATAATCCGGACTGTCTCTGTTTATGCTGCTTTACATAATTACTATACCTAATTTCTTAAGATTTTCCTACTAAAATATGAAGATTTCATTTTTTTCTTTATTTCGGACTTTATATTTGCTATAATGACTTGGTATAAAGGAGGCAGATGTTCATGAATTATGGTAAAAGACAAGCCGCCAAAAAGCAAAAGCAGATTACTTCTAAATCAACCATGCAGGGAAAGCGCGTCGGTGTCCGACTCTTTAAAGCTTTTCTTTTATGCATCGTTGTAGTAGGAATCGCAGGTGTCGCAGGCGGCGGTTTATTTGTAAAAAGAATTATTGACAATTCGCCTGAAGTATCTCCGTCTGATGTAAGACCGAAGGGCTTTACCACGATTGCATATGCGGATGACAACGTTACCGAAACAGGGCGCTTCGTAAATGAGGGCTCCAACCGTATATACCGGACGATCGATGAGATTCCCGTAGACATGCAGCATGCATTCGTAGCCATAGAAGACGAGCGTTTTTATAATCACAACGGCATCGACCCGAAGGGTATTGCACGTGCCGCTATAAAGGGACTTACCTCCGGAAGCTTCTCTGAGGGCGCCAGCACTCTGACCCAGCAGCTGATAAAAAATAATGTTTTCCCTGAATTTACAGAAGAAAAAACATTCTATGACAGACTGGAAAGAAAGCTTCAGGAACAGTTTCTCGCACTCAATATCGAAAAGCAGATGAGCAAGGATGAGATTCTGGAAAGCTATATGAATACCATCAACCTCGGACAGAATTCTCTCGGTGTGCAATCTGCGGCAAAGCGTTATTTTAACAAGGATGTCTCCGAGCTCAACCTGTCCGAATGTGCAACGATCGCAGGTATTGCCCAGAGCCCGTCGGCACTTAATCCGGTGACGAACCCGGAAGCCAACAAGGAACGCCGGGATGAGGTACTTAAAAAAATGCTGGAACAGGGATATATTGATCAGGCCACCCATGACGAAGCCGTTGCAGATGATGTATATGCCCGGATTCAGACGATCAATGCCGCAACTACTGAGATGACACCCTACAGCTTCTTTGTGGACGCTCTTTCGGATCAGGTTATGAACGATCTTCAGGAACAGTGCGGATTTACAGAGACACAGGCCTTCAATGCTGTTTACAGCGGAGGATTAAGCATATATTCCACACAAAACCTTGCCATGCAGAAGATCTGCGACGAGGAGATGAACAACGACGCCAATTACCCATATCTGAAGGAGTATGGTCTCGACTACGCACTGACCGTCACCCGGGCAGACGGTTCCATTGAAAATTATGGTTCCGGCCACATTAAGCTGTATACCAAGGAAACATACGGTGACGAGCAGGGACTGGTATTCTCCAGTGAACAAGCCGTCTATGACAGGATCGCCGAGTGGAAGGCCACTATTGCACAGGAGGGAGACACTTATGACGAGGTTATCAATATCTCTCCCCAGCCGCAGGCTTCTCTCACCCTTATGGATCAGCATACCGGCCAGGTAAAGGCTATGGTCGGCGGAAGGGGCGCCAAAACTACCAGTCTGTCATTGAACCGTGCTTACAAAGGCTCCACGAGACAGCCCGGCTCCTGTTTCAAGATTCTGGCTGTTTATGCTCCGGCTCTCGATACGTGTGGAAAGACTCTCGCAACAACAATCCGTGACGAACCTTTCAAATACGAAAGCGGAAAACAGGTTCAGAACTGGTGGGGCGCCAGCTACCGCGGTGACATGACGATCCGCTCCGCCATCCGGGATTCCGCTAATGTATGTGCCGTTAAAATGTTTACGGAAATCACTCCTCAGGTCGGAGTTGATGCCTGCAGGAATCTCGGAATCACGACTCTTGTGGACAGCCGTTATATTGAGGATTACGGCACGGTTTCGGACATTACACAATCCACAGCCTTAGGCGGAATTGTTGACGGCGTTTACAATTATGAAATGTGCGGCGCTTATGCCGCTATCGCAAATAAGGGTGTCTATAACAGGCCTACCCTGTACTCAAAAGTTTTAGATCATGACGGTAACGTTCTGCTGGACGGAACACCTGACAGCCATCAGGCAATCCAGGAAAGCACAGCCTATCTTCTGACAAGCGCAATGCAGACCGTTGTAGACAGCGGTACCGGTACTGCCGCAAAATTCGGAAATATGCCCGTAGCCGGCAAGACCGGAACCTCAACGAACGAGGATAACTCTGACAAGGATGTATGGTTTGCCGGATATACGCCATACTATATTTGCACTGTATGGGGCGGCTATGATGATAATAAGGCTCTTTCTGACTCCGGTTTCCACCTGACCATCTGGCGGAATGTTATGAGCCGGATTCATGAAGGGCTGGAGGTTAAAGATTTCGAGATGCCGGCATCCGTAGAAAAGAAAACGGTATGTAAGTACACCGGACATCTGGCAGTAGCCGGAAGATGCCCTACGATTACAGAGTATTTTGCCAAAGGCTCTGTTCCGAACACGGCGTGTCCGGGACACAGCGGTATTAAGGATTCCTACGGAAATGATATCGGCGCAATGGAAGAAAAGCAAAGGCAGCAGGAAGAAGAAGAACGGAAGAAACAGGAAGAAGAAGACAAAAAGAAGCAGGAAGAAGAAGACAAGAAAAATGAAGGAGGAAATAATCCTCCGAACCCGATTGAACCGGCTGACCCAACCAATCCGGATCCGGGCACGGATCCAGGTACAGACCCAGGTACGGATCCAGGCACGGATCCAGGCACGGATCCGGGTACAGACCCAGGCACGGATCCGGGTACAGACCCAGGTACAGATCCGGGTACGCAGGCACGGCTTTTGTATTTTCTGCTTCCGAACAGGCGCATATCAGTATAAGGATTATAAAAATCCCGGGTGGATAAACCACCCGGGATTTTTTATAAAAACTTTTAATCCCCGCTTGTCTCTGTATCAATAATCAGTTTTGCAGCTCCGCAGATCCCCGCGTCATTATCAAGCTTCGCAATCATAAACTCTGTCTCCTTATTGGCAAAAAACGCTTTCTGCAAAAAGTACTTTTTAATATAAGGAATCATGATATCGCCTGCCTTAGATACTCCGCCGCCGATTACAATAACGGCCGGATCCGCAAGGATCGCCGCATTCGCAAGACCGTGTCCCAAATAAGCTCCGAACTGATCCACGATCTCTTCCGCAACACTGTCTCCGTCCTTTAATGCATCAAATACTGCTTTTGCATCTATCTTCTCCCGGCTCCTGAGCACGGACGGAGACTCATCCCATGCAAGGCGCATTCTCGCAAGCCTTGCAATCCCTGTTGCAGATGCATACTGCTCAAGACACCCGGTCTTTCCGCAGCCGCATCTTTTTGTTTCATGATAGTTTACGCATATATGGCCGATTTCTGCCGCCGCGCCGTTGGCGCCTACCATCGCCCTTCCGTCCGCAATCACTCCTCCGCCGACACCGGTTCCCAATGTGACCATGATCATATTTTTCTGGCCTTTTCCTGCTCCAAGCCACATCTCTCCAAGCGCCGCCAGATTCGCATCATTCCCCGCCTGAACTTCAAGCCCGGTAAGCTCTCTTAATTCCCTGTTGACCTCTTTATAACCCCAGCCCAGGTTTGCGGTATTTTTTACGATTCCATCCCCGGTTACAGGGGCAG
The DNA here is from genome assembly GCA_948844705.1 of uncultured Dorea sp. Lineage (GTDB taxonomy): Bacteria > Bacillota > Clostridia > Lachnospirales > Lachnospiraceae > CAPEBR01. The sequence goes on along the minus strand of CAQNVT010000048.1, from coordinate 3,190 downwards.
GTATCCCTATTCCGATCCCCTTGATATCCGCCGGGTTCAGTTCCTTCTCACTCATCTTGCCTTTAAGTGAATCTGCGATATCAGAAAGTATCGTCTCTCCCTGGTTTTCTGTCCGTGTCTCAATCTCCCATTTGTCAAGAATGTTTCCCTCAACTGTAAAAAGCCCCATCTTTATGCTTGTCCCGCCAACGTCTACACCGAAGCAATATTTCATTTTAGCTCTTCCTCCTCATTGATATAAGTTTATCTCTTTCCGCTATTTTTTCGTAAGATTTCTCTGAACACGCTTATACAGCTCCTGCACCGCATTATAGCCCATCTTCTTCTGCCTGTGATTAATTGCGGCCGTCTCAACGATAACCGCCAGATTACGGCCCGGACGGATCGGAATCCGGTGGCATATCACACTGTTTCCGAGAAATTCCGTATACTGTTCCTCAAGCCCCAGCCTGTCATACTCCTTCTCTCTGTCCCAGTCCTCCAGGGCAATCACAAGGTCTATATTCTGGGTTTCCCTCACGCTTTGCACGCCGAACAGGGTCTTTACGTCTACAATACCAATTCCTCTAAGCTCAATAAAATGCCGCGTAATATCCGGCGCACTTCCGACCAGAGTCTCGTCACTGACCTTGCGGATCTCAACTACATCATCGCTCACAAGACGATGCCCCCGCTTAATAAGCTCTAAAGCAGCTTCGCTTTTTCCTATCCCGCTCTCTCCCATGATCAGCACGCCGACACCATATACATCGACCAGAACGCCGTGGATCGAGATACACGGCGCAAGCGCCACGTTCAGCCACCGAATGATCTCCGCCGTGAACTCCGACGTATGAATCTCTGTTGAAAAAATAGGTACATTTTTTTCGATCGCTTTTTTCAGCAGTATATCTCCCGGCTTAAGGGATCTGCAGAATATAATACACGGCATCTCATCCGTAAGGAACTGCTCATATATAACCTCTTTTCTCTCATCGCTTAAGGTTTTCAGATAGCTGTATTCCGCATATCCGATCACCTGCACCCTCCTGTCGTCAAAATTTTCAAAAAAACCGGTAAACGGAAGAGCCGGACGATTAATATCCGGAATCACCACCTCTTTCCCTGTATAATCCAAATCCGGCGTAAGATTTTTCAGATTCATTCTCTCTACCAGTGTTTTCATTTTCACCTTATTCGCAGCCACATCTGTTTCCTCCCTTTTTCGTATTACTGCAGCACTCCATTTGTTATTATTGTAACACATCAATGGAAAAATTTATATATCTCTATGGCGGATTTTTCATTTATAGAAGGAAGCTCCTTTAACTCTTCCACTGTCGCATTCTTAATTGCGTCAATATTTTCGAAATGCTTCATCAGATCCTTCCTCCTTGCCGGCCCCACCCCCGGTATATCATCCAGCACCGAGTGCACCTGGTCTTTACTGCGCAGGTCTCTGTGGAAGGTAATCGCAAACCTGTGCGCTTCGTCCTGAATCCTTGTGATCAGACGAAAGCACTCCGAATTCTTATCGATCGGAAGCTCTTCGTTTTCATAATATAATCCTCTTGTCCTGTGATTATCGTCCTTCACCATACCGCAGACCGGAATCGAAAGCCTGAGCCTGTAAAGCGCCTCCAGCGCAACGTTTACCTGCCCCTTTCCTCCGTCCATCAATATCAGATCCGGAAATACCGTAAATCCGCCCAGCTCCTTCCCGGCTTTCTGCTCCTCCAGTCCATGCAGGAACCTCCTGGTGAGCACTTCCTCCAGACTGGCATAATCATTGGCTCCTTTTACGCCCTTTATCTTGAATTTACGGTAATCATTTCTTTTCGGCTTACCTTTTTCATAAACGATCATAGATCCGACAGAAGCAAATCCGTTTGTGTTAGAGATATCATATGCCTCCATGCGCACGATTCCCTTCAGGCCCAGAATCTTCTCCAACTCCTTAACGGCTCCGATCGTGCGTCCTTCTTCCCGTTTCAGCCGTTCCTTATCCGTATTTAATACGAGGGCCGCATTTTTCTGTGCCAGCTCCACCAGCTTTTCCTTTGCCCCCTTCTTCGGCACATAAATCCGCACCTTATGCTCCCTCTTTTTCGAGAGCCATTCCTCAATAAGCTCTCTGTCCTCAATCTCCTCCTGCAGCATAAGCTGTGCCGGAATATAAGGGGTTCCTGCATAAAACTGCTTGATAAAGCTTGACAATATCTCACTTTCCGTCTCCCCCTCAGAGATCCGCAGGTAAAAATGATCCCTTCCGATCAGTCTCCCGCCCCGAATGAAAAATACCTGTACGACCGCATCCTCCTTATCGGACGCCACTGCCAGGATATCGCGGTCGTCCCCCGCCGTATCTGTAATCTTCTGCTTCTGCGCAATCTTCCGGACACTGGCCAGTAATTCCCGGCACTCGATCGCCTTTTCAAATTCCAGCGCCTCGGATGCCTCCGCCATCCTCTCTTCCAGCTCCTTTAAGATCAGATCATAATTTCCATTGAGGAAATGCACCACCTCATTGATCGACTTCCTGTACTCCTCCTGAGAAATATAGCCCTGACAGGGGGCATTGCACTGATGGATATGATAATTCAGACACGGCCTCTCTTTCCCGATATCTGCCGGAAGCCTGCGGTTACAGCTTCTTACATGATAGAGCTTTCTGATCAGCTCAATGGTATCCTTCACCGCTCCCGCACTGGTGTACGGGCCGAAATATTTTGCCTTATCCTTTGCGATCTGCCTTGCAAGCATGATGCGTGGAAATGCCTCCTCTGTGGTCACTTTAATAAATGGATATGCCTTATCGTCCATCAGCATAGTATTGTATTTCGGCCTGTGCTCCTTGATAAGGTTACATTCCAGAACAAGAGCCTCCAGCTCCGAATCCGTTATGATATATTCAAAGCGTGTGATATGCGTCACCATCTGCTCGATCTTGACACCCTTATTTCTGCTGCTCTGAAAATATTGCCGCACACGGTTTTTAAGGCTGATCGCCTTACCCACATAGATAATATGATCCGCCTCGTCATGCATAATATAAACCCCCGGCTTTCCCGGCAGCTTTTTCAGCTCCTCCTGTATGTCAAACATCCTGTCCTCCCTAAACAGGCGGCGTCCCGTTCGGGCCCTAATCCCGGCCCGCGCGAAACACCGCCTGATTTTTTACTCTATCGGTGACATGGCGATCCTTTCCTCT
>CAQNVT010000047.1 GCA_948844705.1 uncultured Dorea sp. | reverse complement strand
TTCAAGGACATAGAACGCAACAACCTGCTCGACTGATCCGGCGGACGGATCTATTATATGCCGGAGGGGCTTCCGGACATGCGGGGGATCCGTTTCTTACGGACGGGTCTTCTGATGGGCGAGCTTAAGAAAAACCGTTTTGAACCGAGCCAGGCTCTTGCCATGTCGCTTAAGAAGGAGGAGTACCGTAAGGTGCTTGACCTGCCGGTAAGTGACGGGCGGGTAATGCGGTATCTTAAGGGGGAGACGCTGGAGGTATCCGACCAGGTGTCCTTGAAGGAAAAGGGCTGGTATCTCGTATGCGTGGACGGATTCCCGCTGGGCTGGGGAAAGCTTGGAGGCGGCACGCTTAAGAACAAATATCTCCCCGGCTGGAGGCTTGCATGATCAGATTGGATAAATATCTTGCCGATATGGGAATCGGAACAAGACAGGAAGTGAAAAAATATATCCGCCAGGGGCGGGTTACGATAGACGGCCTGCCTGTGAAAAAGGCGGAGACGAAGGTGGATACAGGAAAGGTATGCGTGGCATTTGACGGAGAAAGCGTAGAGTACAGGGAGTATGAGTACTATATGCTCAATAAGCCGGCAGGAGTCGTATCGGCAACGGAGGATCCGCGCGACCGGACGGTTGTCGATCTGATAGAGGGCACCCGGAGAACGGATCTGTTTCCGGCCGGGAGGCTTGATAAGGATACGGAGGGACTTCTTCTTATTACAAATGACGGAGCGCTGGCCCACAGGCTGCTTTCACCGAAAAAGCATGTGGATAAGGTTTATTATGCGAGGGTGAAGGGAATCATAGGAGATGAGGATATACGGCATTTTAAGGCCGGCGTAGATATCGGAACCGGGGAGAAGGAGGAGCGGACGCTTCCCGCAAAGCTTGAGATCATAAGAAGTGCGGAGGTGTCGGAGATCCGCCTTACGATTCAGGAGGGAAAATATCATCAGGTCAAGCGGATGTTTGAGAGCGTGGGCAAGGAGGTCATGTACCTGAAACGAGAGCGCATGGGAAAGCTTGTCCTGGATGAGACGCTCCTTCCCGGGCAGTACCGCCGGCTTACAGAGGAGGAGATAAAGGGATTATGACAGAGATGCTAAGGGATATAGATGCAGTGATATTTGACATGGATGGAACACTGGTAGATTCCATGTGGATATGGGTTCGGGTGGATGAGGAGTATCTGGAAAAATATCATCTGACGGAGCCGGAAAATTTTCATGAGGATATGGAGGGAATGAGCTATCTTGAGGTCGCTCAGTATTATCACAGGATGTTTCCGGAGCTTCCGGTCACGGTGGAGGAGATCATGGAGGAGTGGCATGAGATGGCGCATGATAAATACATGCACGAGGTTCCGCTTAAAAAGGGAGTGAGGGAATTCATCGAGACTGTCAGGAGGAACGGTGTGAAGACCGGGATCGCGACAAGCAACTCCCGCGGGCTTGTGGATGATACGCTTAAGGCTCTCGGAATCACCCATTTGTTTGATGCGGTGAAAACCTCCGAGGAGGCGGGGGCCGGAAAGCCCGCGCCGGATGTGTATCTTTTGGCGGCCGGTGAGCTTAAGGCCAATCCTGCGCGCTGCCTGGTGTTCGAGGACGTGCCTGCCGGGATTATGGCGGGAAAGAGTGCAGGCATGCGCGTGTGCGCGGTGGAGGACGAGTTTTCCGCTTCTCTCAGAGACAAAAAGAGAAGGCTTGCAGACTATTACATACAGGATTATGACGATATAGAAAAAGAAACTTACGAGGTGCTATGATGGCAGAAGGGTTCTTACCGGTGTGCAGGCAGGATATGGAGGACAGAGGCTACAGGCAGATGGATTTTGTCTATGTGTCGGGGGATGCTTATGTGGATCATCCGTCCTTTGGTCCGGCGGTCATTACAAGGGTCCTGGAGGCACATGGATACAAGGTCGGCATCATCGCCCAGCCGGACTGGAGGGACGAAAACAGTATCACGGAATTCGGAGAGCCGAGGCTTGCATTTTTAGTGTCTGCCGGGAATATGGATTCTATGGTGAATCATTATTCCGTGTCAAAAAAGCGCAGGCGCACGGATGCATTTACCCCGGGAGGCGTGACGGGAAAACGGCCGGATTATGCGGTGTGCGTGTACGGAAACCTGATCCGGAGAGTCTATAAAAAAACACCGGTCATACTGGGAGGAATCGAAGCAAGCTTAAGGAGGCTTGCCCACTATGATTACTGGTCGGACAGGCTTAAGCGCTCGGTGCTTTTGGATTCCGGGGCAGATATCATTTCCTATGGGATGGGCGAGCGGTCCATCGTGGAGCTTGCGGAGGCCCTGGATGCCGGAATCGATATTAAGGATATTACATTCATAGCGGGGACCGTATTCCGGACAAAAAGTCCTGATCAGGTGTATGACGGGGTGCTGCTTCCGTCCTATGAGGAGTTAAATGAAGATAAGAAAAATTATGCAAAAAGCTTTTATATACAGTATTGCAACACGGATGCATTTTCGGGAAAATGTCTTATAGAGCCTTACGGAGAGCATTTGTATGTGGTGCAGAATCCTCCCCAGAAGCCGCTTTCTGAAGAGGAGATGGACGAGGTTTACGGATATCCGTATATGCGGACCTGCCATCCGTCCTATCTGGCGTCAGGCGGGGTGCCGGCGGCCGGTGAGGTTCGGTTCAGCCTGATCAGTAACAGAGGGTGCTTCGGGAACTGTTCTTTTTGCGCCCTTACCTTCCATCAGGGGAGGATCGTGCAGGCGAGAAGCCATGACTCCCTGCTTGCCGAAGCTAAAAAGATGGTGTATGATAAAGACTTTAAAGGATATATCCATGATGTGGGCGGTCCGACGGCCAATTTCCGTCATCCGGCCTGCGAGATGCAGCTAAGGAGAGGGGCATGCAGTAACAGGCAGTGTCTGTTTCCGAAGCCCTGCGGGAATCTCAGGGCGGATCATAAGGATTATGTGGAGCTGCTTCGGAAGCTTCGGAGTCTTCCCGGGGTAAAGAAGGTATTTATCCGTTCGGGTATCCGGTTTGACTATGTTCTGGCCGATCCGGAGGATACATTTTTAAGAGAATTATGTGAGTATCATGTGAGCGGTCAGCTCAAGGTGGCGCCGGAGCATGTGTCGGATAAGGTGCTCGCAAGGATGGGAAAGCCTGAGAATCAGGTGTATCAGATCTTTAAGGAGCGGTATGAGAGGATCAACCGTGAGCTTCATAAGGAGCAGTATCTGGTGCCGTATCTTATGTCGTCCCATCCGGGCTCTTCTCTTAAGGAGGCGATTGAGCTTGCGGAGTATGTCCGCGATCTGGGGTATATGCCGGAGCAGGTGCAGGATTTTTACCCTACGCCGTCCACCTTGTCTACCTGCATGTATTATACCGGAGTGGATCCGAGGGATATGTCGCCGGTCTATGTGCCGAAAAGCCCGCATGAAAAGGCGATGCAGCGGGCGCTGATACAGTACCGGGATCCGAAAAACTATGAGCTGGTTTACGAGGCGCTTAAGAAGGGCGGCCGGATGGATCTTGTGGGCTATGAAAAGCATTGCCTGATCCGTCCGGGAAAGGAAAAGCGGCCGGAGGATCCCGGAAGATCAAAACCGGGGACGCAAAAGAAAAAGAAAACGATTCGAAATGTACATAAAAAGAAAAGATAGGGGGTACCAGTATGAAGATTGCAATTGTAACAGGAGCATCATCAGGATTAGGGGAGGAATTCGCAAAGCAGATTCCGAGGCTTTATAAGAATCTGGACGAGCTGTGGGTGATCGCCAGACGGACAGACCGACTGACAAAGCTTAAAAAGGAGCTTTCTCTGCCGGTCCGCATATTTGACAGCGATTTAAAAAGGGACTATATCTATATGCGGCTGGAGCGAGAGCTTAAGCGGCTTGCGCCGGATATCCGTATGCTGGTGAACGCCGCCGGCTTCGGAAAGGTGGGGGAGTGTATGTCTCTTAACACAGAGGAGCAGCTCGATATGGTGGATGTAAATATCCGCGCACTGACAAAGCTCACCTGTCTGTGTCTTCCTTATATGTCGAGGGGGAGCCGGCTCCTTCAGATCGCGTCTGCGGCAGCGTTTGCACCGCAGCCGGGATTTGCGGTATATGCCGCTTCCAAGTCCTATGTATACAGCTTCTCCAGGGGGCTTGCGGCCGAGCTTAAGGAAAAGGGGATCTTCGTGACGGCAGTCTGCCCCGGACCGGTAGATACGGAATTTTTTGACCATGCGGGCGGAGCGGCAGGAAGTATGAAAAAGTCTCTGCGTGTGCGCCCGGAGGCAGTTGTAAGGCAGGCGCTTCTTGATGCAGTGTCCGGCAGAGAGGTATCGGTTTACGGCGGGAAGATGAAGGCGGCAAGGCTTCTGGCAAAGCTTTTGCCGGACGGCCTTCTTACGCAGATCATGCGAAAGATAAATGAACAGGGAGATTATTAACAGTATGGCAAAGATGCAAAAGGGAAGGCCCGGCTATATAAGAGTGCGGAAGATAAGATATCTGCTCGGAGCGATCGTGGAGTTTGCGGTTGTAATCGCGCTTCTGGTTCTTGGATATATGCAGACGGGCTCGAGGCTGAATCTTTTCACGGTCATTGCGGTCGTGGGATGTCTTCCGGCTTCCAAGATGCTTGTGGAATTTATTACAATGGCGCCGTACGGAAGCGTTTCATCGGACATTTATAAGGAGCTTGAGAAAAAGGCGCCGCTTCCTCCGAGGGCCTATGATCTTATCCTGACCAGCCCGGAGAAGGTGATGCCCGTATCGGTAATGTTTTTTTGCGGACACACCATATGCGGGTATGCGCAGAGCGACCGCGTCGACGAGGCGAAATGTGCCGGATATATCAGGGAAATGCTGGAAAAAAACGGGTATGAGAAGATGACCGTGAAAATATTTCACGATTACAAGGCATTTCTTGCAAGGGCGGAGGGAATGAATAATATTACCGCGGTGGAGCAAAAGGAAAGAAAGCTGGAGGAAAATATAAAAAAGATCATACTTACCCTATCGATGTAGAATTATGAGAGAGATTATAATAAAGGAAAATGAGGCCGGACAGCGGTTTGACAAATATCTGAAAAAGTATCTGTCCGGGGCGCCGGGAAGCTTTCTGTATAAAATGCTCCGGAAAAAGAATATTGTGCTCAACGGACGTAAGGCCTCCGGCAGTGAAAAACTGAATGCAGGAGACCGGGTGAGGCTGTTCCTTTCAGAGGAAACGGTTTTGAAGTTTGCAGGGACCGAAAAGCGGGGGGAGAACTATGCCGGTTTTAAGATGCCCGAAATCATTTATGAGGATACGGATGTTCTCGTACTGAACAAGCCGGCAGGAATGCTGTCCCAGAAAGCAAAAAAAGAGGATGTCTCTGTGGTGGAGGCTGTGACGGGATATCTGCTGGAAAGCGGAGCGCTTACGGAAGCAGAGCTTCGTACTTTCAGGCCCGGGGTCTGCAACCGTCTGGACAGAGGAACGAGCGGGCTTATGATTGCAGGGAAAAGTCTTGCGGGGCTTCAGGTCATGTCGGAGCTTTTTAAGAAGCGGACCCTTGAGAAGAATTACCTATGTATCGTAAAAGGCTGCATTAAGGAGAGCTCTTACGTAAAAGGGTATCTGAAAAAGGATGAAAGGAACAATCATGCCGAGATCCGAAAGGAACTTCCGGCCGGGCAGGAGCAGGACTTTGTTCCGGTGGAGACAGAGTATTTTCCGGTGGCCTGGAAGGAAGAGCTTACACTTCTTAAGGTGCATCTGATCACCGGGCGGACCCATCAGATCCGGGCGCAGCTTGCGGCTCTTGGGCATCCGCTTCTCGGTGATTATAAATACGGGGAACGGAAATGGAATGATATATATAAGAAGAAATACCAGATCGCCTCGCAGCTTCTACACGCATACGAGCTGGTCCTGCCGGAAATAGAGGGCGCTTTGTCCGGGCTTTCCGGGCAGGTGTTTCTGGCGAAGGTTCCGCCGGTATTTTACAGGGTAATTGAGGAGACGGCATGGCAACATGGAATTCAAGAGGCCTTAGAGGTTCAACATTAGAGGAAATGGTAAACCGGACCAATGAACATTATCAGGAGCGGGGGCTGGCGCTTATACAGAAGATACCGACTCCGATCACTCCGGTAAGGATGGACAAGGAGCACCGGCAGATCACCCTTGCATATTTTGAAAAGCGCAGTACGGTGGATTATATCGGAGCGGTGCAGGGAATCCCGGTATGCTTTGACGCGAAGGAGTGTGTGTCGGATACCTTCCCGCTTCAGAATGTTCATGAGCATCAGGTGCGGTTTATGCAGGATTTTGAGAGGCAGGAGGGCATTGCCTTTCTTATTATTTATTATTCGGAAAGAAATGAGCTTTATTATATGCGTTTTTCGGAGCTTCTTAAGTTCTGGGAAAGAGCGGAAGAGGGCGGAAGGAAGAGCATCCGCTATGAGGAGCTGGACCCCCGGTTTTTTATGAGGGTGGAGAAAGGATACCAGGTCCCTTATCTGGAGGCAATGAATCTGGATCTTGAGCTCAGGGACGGCGGAAGTGCTTGACAAAGCAGTGTAAAGTGCGTATAATGCAATGAGGTTTTAATATAGTAGCACGCTAAAGCGGAGGAATAACAGGAGGCAGCATGAAGAAACTTTTGCACACTCCGGAGGGAGTCAGAGATATATATAATGTAGAATGCGGAAAGAAGCTTACACTGGAGAGCCGTCTTAAGAAGACGCTTCATCTGTACGGCTATCATGATATACAGACGCCGACCTTTGAATATTTTGATGTGTTCAGGAAAGAGATCGGTACGATCCCGTCAAAGGAGCTTTATAAATTCTTTGATAAAGAGGGAAATACTCTTGCACTCCGGCCGGACATTACGCCGTCCGTGGCGCGGGCTGCGGCCACCTTATTCGGTGAGGAGGAGCTTCCGATCCGTCTCTGCTATACAGGGAATACCTTTATCAATCATTCCAGCTATCAGGGGAGACTGCGGGAGGTAACGCAGCTCGGCGCGGAGCTTATCGGGGATGATTCGGTGGAGGCGGATGCTGAAATGCTTGCCCTCGTGGTGGAATCCATGCAGGCAGTGGGGCTTAAGGAATTTCAGCTGAATGTTGGAAATCTTGGATTCTTCCACAGCCTTATCGAGGATGCGGCTCTTGACGAGGATGCAAGAGAGCGGGTGATTGAGCTGATCAACAACCGGAATTTTTACGGTGTGGAGGAATATCTGGACGGTATCATGGTGAAGCGGAGCTCAAGAGAGGCCTTTGCTTCTCTCGGAGAGCTGGTCGGAGGCGTGGAGGTACTGTCAAGGGCGAAAAATATTGCGCCGAATTCCGCCGGAATCATGGCGGTCAAACGCCTGGAGCGGATCTTTAATATTTTAAAGGCATACGGGGTGGAAAAATATATCACCTTTGATCTTGGCATGACAGGGACCTACGGCTATTATACGGGAATCATTTTCCGCGGTTATACGTACGGAACCGGAGACGCGGTCGTAAAGGGTGGACGCTATGACAACCTGCTGGAGAAGTTCGGAAAGAATTCTCCGTCCATCGGATTTGCCATCGTGATCGACGAGCTGATGAATGCCATGATCCGTCAGAGGATCCGGATCGTCTATACGAGAAAGAATAATATTATTCTTTATGACGAAGGCATGACGAAGGATGCCATAGCGCTTGCGAAGGATTTCAGAGGCAAGGCGAAGAATACGGAGCTTATAAAAAAGGAGAAGGGAAAGCTTCTGGAGGAATATGTGCGGTATGGCAAGGAGTATTATGCCGGCACCCTCATCTATATAAAGAAAAGCGGAGATATCTTAATGATTAATCTGGTTACGGGAGATCAGAAGGAGATTAAGAAATCATCGAAGAAGATAGGAGAGTAATATGCGGTATCTGACATTTGCCCTTGGAAAGGGGCGGCTTGCAAACGAGACACTTGCGCTTTTTGAAAAAATAGGAATTACCTGTGAGGAGATGAAGGATAAGGATTCCAGGAAGCTGATCTTTACGAACGAGGAGCTTAAGCTCCGGTTTTTCCTGTCGAAGGGACCGGATGTTCCTACCTATGTGGAGTATGGCGCCGCGGATATCGGCGTAGTGGGAAAGGATACGATACTGGAGGAGGGAAGGAAGGTTCATGAGGTTCTGGATCTTGGATTCGGAAAATGCAGGATGTGCGTGTGCGGCTACAAGGCGTCCGCGGCGCTTCTTAAGCATCATGAGCTGATCCGGGTTGCCACCAAGTATCCGAGGATCGCCAAGGATTATTTTTACAATACGAAGCATCAGACGGTGGAGATCATCAAGCTTAACGGGTCTATTGAGCTGGCGCCGATCGTGGGGCTTTCCGAGGTGATCGTGGATATTGTGGAGACGGGCTCGACTCTTAAGGAAAACGGGCTTGAGGTGTTGGAGGAGGTATGTCCGCTGTCGGCGAGGATGATCGTGAATCCGGTGACGATGCGGATGGAGAGCGAGAGGATTAAAGGATTGATTATGAGGCTCAGGGAGCAGGTATAAGGAGGGAGCAGGATTGAGGATAGAGAGGCTTGATGAGAGTACCAGAAAGAATATTCTGGAAAATTTGCTTAAGAGGAGCCCGAATCAGTACGGGGAGTATGAAGGGGCCGTGGCGGAGATCCTTGCGGATGTGAAGGAGCGGGGGGACGCGGCTTTATTCGAGTATACCCGGAGGTTTGACGGGGCGGAGATTGACGGCCCGCGGGTCCGGGTGACGGAGGATGAGATTAAGGAGGCATACGGGCTTGTGGATGAGGGGCTTGTGACGATCATCCGGAAGGCGCTTAAGAATATCAGGGTTTATCACGAGAAGCAGAGGCAGTACAGCTGGTTTGACAGTAAGCCGGACGGGACGATGTTAGGGCAGAAGGTGACGGCTCTTTTTCGCGTCGGGGTCTATGTGCCGGGCGGGAAGGCGGCTTATCCTTCTTCCGTGCTTATGAATGTGGTACCGGCTAAGGTGGCGGGCGTAGAGGAGATCATTATGGTGACGCCGCCCGGAAAGGACGGGAAGGTGACGCCGACGACGCTTGTCGCTGCTCATGAGGCCGGTGTGGACGTGATCTACAAGGCGGGCGGAGCCCAGGCGATCGGAGCACTTGCTTACGGGACGGAGAGTATCCCGAAAGTGGATAAGATCGTAGGGCCGGGGAATATTTACGTGGCGCTTGCAAAAAAGGCGGTCTATGGACATGTCAGCATCGACGCTATCGCAGGACCAAGCGAGATCCTGGTAATCGCGGACGAGACGGCGAATCCGAGATATGTTGCGGCAGATCTTTTATCCCAGGCGGAGCATGACGAGCTTGCGTCGGCAATCTTAGTGACGACAAGCGAGGTGCTGGCCGAAAAGGTCTCGGAAGAGGCGGAAAAATTTACGGCAGAGCTGTCCCGCGGGGAGATTATAAGAAAATCGCTGGATAATTACGGATATATTCTTGTGGCAAAGGATATGGAGGAGGCCGTCCGGACGGCAAATGAGATTGCCTCGGAGCATCTGGAGATTCAGACGAAAAATCCTTACGAGGTGATGATGAAGATCCGGAATGCGGGAGCTATTTTTATCGGGGAGTATGCAAGCGAGCCGCTGGGAGATTATTTTGCAGGGCCGAACCATGTGCTTCCTACAAACGGAACCGCGAAATTTTTCTCACCTCTTTCAGTGGATGATTTTATTAAGAAATCCAGTATCATTGCTTATTCGAAGGAGGCGCTCCGGGAGGTGCATGAGGATATTGAGGCGTTTGCGGCGGCGGAGCATCTGACTGCGCATGCAAATTCCATTAAAGTGCGCTTTGAAGGACAGGAGAACGAAAAAGGGGGAACGGACCATGAACCGGACAGTGACTTGTAAAAGGGCTACAAAGGAAACAAGGATTTCTGTTACGCTTAATCTGGACGGAACGGGAAAAACGCAGATCGATACGGGCATTGGTTTCTTTGACCATATGCTTGACGGGATGGCAAGACACGGACTGTTTGACCTTACTGTAAACGCCGGGGGCGACCTCTGTGTGGACGGCCATCATACGGTGGAGGATACGGGAATCGTACTTGGACAGGCGATCCTTGAAGGGATCGGTGATAAGGCCGGAATCAGACGTTACGGGCAAATGATCCTGCCTATGGATGAAACGCTGGCGCTCTGTGCCGTTGATCTTTCGGGAAGACCGTATTTTAAATACGATGCCCCGTTCACGGCAGACCGTCTCGGGGAGCTGGATACCGAGCTTGTACGCGAATTTTTCTATGCAGTATCCTACAGTGCGAAAATGAATCTGCATCTTAAAATACTGGATGCCGGAAATAATCATCATATGGCGGAGGCGCTTTTTAAGAGCTTTGGGAAAGCGCTTGATATGGCTACGATGAGAGAGCCTCGTATCGAGGGGGCATGGACGACAAAGGGAAGCCTTTAAAAAGGAGTTGGAACAATGAGTTATAAGAGATTTATTCCCTGCATATTCATCGCAGGACAAAAAGCGGTAAAATGGTTTCATGATGATGAAGTATTGTGCGAGGATGTGCTGGAGCTTGCAAAGATCTATAATGATAACGGCGCCGATGAGCTGCTCATTTTTGACCTGTCAGATTCGGACGAGGAGCATGAGGAGGCCATCGACCTGATGAGGAGGATCAACCGGGTCATCCGGATTCCCATGCTGGCGGGAGGGAATATCAGGCGTCTGGAGGATGTAAAGAAAATCCTGTATGCCGGTGCGAAGCGTGCGCTTATTAATTTTTCAAAGCCGGACAGTGAGAAGATGCTTGAGGATGCCGTAAAACGGTTCGGAACAGAGAAGATCGCGGTATCCTTAAATGACTTTGACGCTCTGTTTAAGCATCAGCATGTGATTCAGAAATATGCAGGCGAGCTTATATTTATGCACAGGACAGATATGGATTCGGTAATGAATATTACGGACCTTCCCTGCGTGATTGTGACAGATACCATGGAAGAGAAGGCTCTGATGGATATATTAAAATGTCCGGGAGTGCGGGGGCTTTCCGGGAAATACATAAGCAGTCCGAATATGGATTTTCATGCGTTTAAGGAGCGGTGCGCCGGTGAGGATATCATGATGGCGGCTTTTGAGAGCATGATGAATTTCTCTCAGTTTAAGACAAATGAGCAGGGGCTGATCCCGGTTATCGTACAGCACTATAAGACGCAGGAAGTGCTGATGCTTGCCTATATGAATGAGGAGGCGTTTTATCAGACAATCAAGAGCGGAAGAATGACGTATTTCAGCCGGAGCCGCCAGTCTCTTTGGGTAAAGGGAGAGACGAGCGGGCATTTCCAGTATGTAAAATCTCTGACCATAGACTGTGACTGTGATACGCTGCTTGCGAAGGTAGATCAGATCGGGGCAGCATGCCACACCGGAAACCCTACCTGCTTCTATCAGCCGATTGCCGGCGGGGACGTAAACCTGAAAAATCCGCTTCAGATTTTTGAAACGGTGTACGAGACGATCGTAGGACGGAAGAAAAACCCGAAGGAAGGGTCCTATACCAATTACCTTTTTGATAAGGGAATCGATAAGATCCTTAAGAAGGTAGGCGAGGAAGCGACAGAGATCGTGATCGCGGCAAAGAACCCCAATCCGGAGGAAATAAAATATGAGATGGCAGATTTTCTTTACCATGCAATGGTGCTGATGGTGGAAAAGGGCATCGAATGGGAGGATATTATCCAGGAGATGGCGGACAGGTAGGACTGTCCGCCAAAATATTACATCAGATCATCCAGATCGGTACAATATAATTATCTGCGTTGATAGCCGAAAGCTCCGGACGCATACAGATTAATGCGCCTTTGCCTCTTGGCACGGAGCCTTTATCCAATACGGAGAAGGCACCGATCAACTCACTTCCGGGATTGACAGAGCGCTTTATCTCCAAAGGGTGCAGCTGCCCGTCGCTTTCGATTACCATGTCAATTTCATTACTGCTCTTGTCACGGTAATACCAAAGCAGACAATCCTGTGCAACATTGTGGTATGTTTTTATAATCTCTGAAACCACATAGTTTTCTAAAATGGCGCCGTTGATCGCACCATTTTGTAAGATTTCCGGCGATGGGGGCGGAGCCTTGCAGGTTCCGGCCGGTGCGGGGGTCTCGAATCTGCTGTTTCTTCGGCTTGCTCATAGGGGCGACC
>CAQNVT010000046.1 GCA_948844705.1 uncultured Dorea sp. | reverse complement strand
CACCAAATGCACTGCCGCAAGCATATCCGTATCGTCTTTCACACAGCTCAGTCTGGCAGGATCCTTTGCCAGCTTTCGGAAAATGTAACTGTAACTCATCATGCAGGGAAGGACTGCCATCAGCATTTCCTTATCATCCCCCTGTTCCGCAGTTTCCAGTAAAAATGTCAAACCGTCTGAAATATGAAAAATCACCCTATCTTTTGCAGCATCAGGATAATCCGGTAAATTGGTATCCGTGGTGTGACGAAGCTTTTAAGCGGGCATGCAGCGAGGATAAGCCCATATTTTTAAGTATCGGGTATTCCACCTGCCACTGGTGTCATGTGATGGCGCACGAATCCTTTGAGGATGAGGAGGTAGCAGAGCTCCTTAATAAAAATTATATCTGCATCAAGGTAGACCGGGAGGAGCGTCCGGATGTTGATGCGGTATATATGTCGGTATGCCAGAGGCTGACAGGCGCCGGAGGGTGGCCGCTTACGATCGTGATGACGCCGGAGCAGATGCCCTTTTTTGCAGGGACATATTTCCCGAAGAGGCGGAGATTCGGTCAGGAAGGACTCAGAGAGATTCTGGAGAAAATAACAGAGCTGTGGGAGCATCACAGAGAGAAGCTTACCACAGCCGGTGAGGAGATTGCGGCGGCGGTCAAACGCGATGCTGCCGGGGAAGAGAGCCTGAACAGTATTGCCGGGAAGAGGGAACCGGATTCGGATCTGCTTCATGAGGCGTTTCGGCAGCTGAGGGGGCAGTATGATGAGAATTTCGGAGGTTTCGGGCGCCCGCCCAAGTTTCCGATGCCGCATCAGCTTTTGTTTCTGATGCGCTATGCCTTTTCCGAGGCGGTGCCGGAGGCTATGCGTATGGCGGAGGAGACGCTTGAGGCGATGGCAAAAGGCGGGATATACGACCATATCGGCGGAGGATTTTCCAGATATTCCACGGATGAGAGATGGCTGGTTCCCCATTTTGAAAAAATGCTGTATGACAATGCGCTTTTGATTCTTGCGTATCTGAATGCATTTCAGGCTACACGGAAAAAGGAGTATGCGGATGCCGCAAAAAATACGGCAGACTATATATTAAGAGAACTTAAAGATCCCCAGGGAGGCTTTTACTGCGGACAGGATGCAGACAGCGACGGTGTGGAGGGGAAATATTATGTATTCACGCCGGAAGAGATAAAGGAGGTCCTGGGAGAAAGAGACGGGACAGAATATTGTGCATTGTACGGAATTACGCAGGAGGGGAACTTTGAGGGGAAAAGTATTCCGAACCGGATCGGGCATACGGCGGTTTTTGGGTGGAGTCCTGAGGACGAGCGGCTTAAGAGGCTGTACAGATATCGGTCTGAGCGCGCGAGGCTTCATAAGGATACGAAGATCCTGCTGTCATGGAATGCATGGACGATCATTGCGCTCTTGTGGGCCGGTCAGCTTCTGGAGGAGCGTAAGTATCTGGAAGCGGCGGTGAATGCGGAGAGATTTCTGCGGGAAAACATGACGGACGGGAAGGGCAGGCTCTATCTCAGGTATTGCGGCGGGGAGGCGGCGCATGCAGGGCAGCTTACGGATTATGCGGTTTATGCGCTGGCTCTTCTTGAGCTTTACAGAGGGACGTTTAAGGCAGAGTATCTAAGGGAGGCGGTTATCCGTGCGGGGCAGATGCTGGAATATTTTGAGGACCGAAGGAGCGGAGGGTATTATATCACCGCATCGGATGCGGAGGTTCTGCTTACAAGGCCGAAGGAGGTGTACGACGGCGCAGTCCCTTCGGGAAATTCTGTGGCGGCGGCAGTCCTCTGTAAGATAGCGGCGCTTACCGGAGAGAAGAAATGGCAGGAAGCGGCGGACCGTCAATTACAGTTTCTTGCAGAGAAGGTCAGGGATTATCCGGCAGGGCATTGCTTTTCGCTTTTTACATTTGCCGGAGTGCTGTATCCCCATAAGGAGCTGGTGTGCGCGGTGAAGGACGGTATTCCCCGGGAGCTTGCACAATATCTCAAGAAAACCCTTGTCTACGGGCTGAATGTACTGGTCAAAACAGAGGACAATGAAGAAGAGCTTGCGCAGTGCGCGCCTCATACGAAGGAGTATCCGATTCCGGACAGCGGGGCGGTATACTACCTGTGTAAGAATGGAGCGTGTGCGGCTCCGGTAACGGAATTTTGTGAATTAGTGAATGAAATGTAATGTTTGAAAGGAAAGGAGAAGAAAAGAAGTACGCATGGCTGAGTGGAAGAAGGATTATGAAGAATTTGAAAGGATAACCAGACAGTTTTATGAAGGAGAAATTACAGTTCCCCAGTACAAGAGCTTTTCCGGCGGATTCGGAAGCTATGCCCAGAGAGGCGGCAGAGCGAGTATGCTGAGGCTTCGGTTCCCCGGCGGGCGTGTAAGCAGGGAGCAGCTTGGATTTATCGCGGAGAGTATCGAAAACTATCAGATCGACAAGGTGCATTTTACTACGTGTCAGACCGTGCAGCTTCATAATCTGGGGGCGGATGCGGTGTGTGAGCTTGCCGTTTCCGCATTAGAGCATGGGATCGTGACAAGAGGCGGGGGCGGGGATTTTCCGAGAAATGTGATGGTATCGCCTTTATCCGGTGTGGAAAAAGGAGAATATTTTGATGTGACCCCTTATGCAGAGGCGGCGGCAGGCTACCTTATGGAGCTGATCAAAGCCGTTAAGCTTCCGAGAAAGCTTAAGGTATGTTTTTCTAATTCTCCGGAAAATGTGACACATGCAACCTTCCGTGACCTGGGATTTGCGGCGAGGGAGGACGGGACCTTTGACGTTTACTGCGCAGGAGGACTTGGAAATAATCCGAAGCTGGGCGTGCCGGTGGCGGAAGGCGCCGAAGGACATAAGGTTCTCTATTATATTAAAGCAATGGTAAAGCTGTTTGTCACATACGGAAATTATGAAAATCGTGCAAGGGCAAGGACGAGGTATATGCAGGATACACTTGGGGAGAAATTGGCAGAACACTTCCATGAGATGCTGGACGAGGCGTTAAAGGAAGAGGATCTGGATATTCCGGAGGATGCTTGCGGAGAGATTTTTGCCATAAAAAAGGGCGACGGAAGCCATATAGAGCATAAGCGTGTGATACCGCAGAAGCAGGACGGACTTTATTCGGTGGCATATCATCCGGTTGGCGGATGCCCTTCACCGGGAATTTTCCGTAAGCTTTATGATGCTATGAAGGATATGGAAGAGACAGAGCTTCGCATCGGGCCGGATGAGACTGTATATATTATTAACTGTACCGGAAGCGAAGCACAGAGGATTTTAGATATCACAAATGACGGTGCAGATACACTGTTTGAGACATCGGTTGCCTGTATTGGGGCATCGATCTGCCAGGCAGGTGTGCGTGATTCCCAGCGGCTCCTGAAGAAGCTGGTGGATGAGGAAAGAAAGTGGAGGTTTGCGGACGGAGTGCTGCCAAGGATTCATATATCGGGCTGTCCATCCTCCTGCGGGACACATCAGACAGGAAAGATCGGTTTCCGCGGAGGAATGAAGAAGGTAAATGGAAAGGCAGAACCGGCATTTATCCTTACGGTAAATGGAAATGCCCAGGAAGGAAAGGAACATTTCGGAGAGCAGCTCGGAGCGATCCTTGAGACAGAGATTCCGGCATTTTTAAAAGAGCTGGGGGAGGAGATCGCCGGGGAGGGGCTTACTTATGATGAATGGTATGAAGGCCATGAGGAGCGCTTCCGGGAGATCGCGGCGGCGTATGTTAAATAGGGACAGGGCAAATTGCAATCTGGGACGTAGTAAAACTAGTTTTACTACGTCCCAGAT
>CAQNVT010000045.1 GCA_948844705.1 uncultured Dorea sp. | reverse complement strand
TAACAATAGAGACTGTATCATTACCAATTTTCTGAACTAAGAAAGGTGACTGTCTCTTATTACGTAAGCGAACAGAAATAGATGTGGAGACGATTACCGGCGCCTATATGCATGTGATGGAGAATCCTTACATAGATATCATCGGGCATCCGGATGACGGCAGATATCCGGCAGATTATGAGGCGCTTGCGAAAAAGGCGAGGGAGACAGGTACATTTTTAGAAGTAAATAATAGCTCCCTGAGTCCCATGACCTTCCGGGAGAATGCGGAGGAAAATGTGCTGAAAATGCTTTCCTTTTGCAAGAAATACGGCGCGGGGATCGTGCTTGGTACGGACGCCCATGTAGATACGGCGATCGCAGATTACGGCTATGCCGAAAGGCTTATACGGGAGGCGGATTTCCCGGAGGAGCTGATCATGAATACTTCACTGGAAAAACTGAAGTCTTCTCTTAAGAGGGCAAAAAAGGGATAGACTTTATGAATTTACTGTGTTAAAATATAGCAGTAGGAAATTATTAGCATAAAGGAGTATCATGCTATGAGTAAAAAGATCAGAACAGAGGCGGTTGACTATCTGTTCGACGCTATACTGAGTCTGAAGGACCGGGAAGAATGCTACACATTTTTCGAGGATATCTGTACGATCAATGAACTGCTCTCCTTATCCCAGAGATTTGAAGTGGCAAAGATGCTGAGGGATCATAAAACATATCTTGAGATTGCGGAAAAGACCGGAGCCTCCACGGCGACGATAAGCAGGGTGAACCGTTCCCTTAATTACGGCAATGACGGATACGACATGGTATTTGAAAGAATTAATAAAAAATAGGGCCTGAAAGCCCTATTTTTTCTTCTTTTCATGCACCGGATCAGGAAGCTCATTGATCAGCTTCTCGATCAGCAGCTTTTTTACATAGACATCAAAACTTAAGGAAGCAATGAACGAGAAAAGCTTAAGGTAATCCCGGTCCTCTTCATTGATCTCTATGCCGGCGAAGGATTCCATTGCCTGGTGGTAGGCCTTTGCCACATCCTTTTGCAGCGCGTCGATCCTTGACTTTTCCAGCTCGCAGACCTCCTTGTAGATCGCGGTAATATTAAAATCCTTATCATTTTGGAAATATTTTTCCGTGATCGGCGTAAGCAGGGTCTCAATATCCCTGATAGAGAGAATGTTCTTGAAATAATAGATAAATATCATGACGAGAACATGCTCCTTGGAATATTTTTTCTTTACCGGGGGCGGCAGCAGA
Source organism: uncultured Dorea sp. (assembly GCA_948844705.1). Lineage (GTDB taxonomy): Bacteria > Bacillota > Clostridia > Lachnospirales > Lachnospiraceae > CAPEBR01. The sequence continues at coordinate 8,966 of CAQNVT010000045.1, read as the reverse complement.
TTGTTCTTGGCATAATTGTTGATCATTGTTTTCGTGAGGATCTTGTCGTCCTCATAACGCTTTGTAGCCGCTAACTGCTCTTCCATAAAGGTAGTGACCTGATCCATATACAGGTCGATGTTCGGAATGTCCTCCGGCTTGATATAATCTATCCGCGCAATGCTTGACAGGATGCTTCCCAGCATGTCCTTAGTATCAATTACCATAATTATCACCTCAATATAGCTATTATATAGTATTGAAAACTAGATAGCAAGAGCTTTTTTGCAGTTATTTAAAATACTCTTTGACAGAAAATTTATATATGTATACAATAAATCGTAAGGGAGGGATAGGATGCTTCGAACATTATTAAAAGAAGTAAAGGAATACAGGCGGGCGTCTGTGGCAACGCCTCTTTTTATGATTCTTGAGGTGCTTATGGAGATGGCCATACCGTATCTTATGGCATCCATTATTGATAAAGGGGTAAATGTAGGAGACATCGGTCATATTTACCGTGTGGGCATGGTTATGATCGCGGCGGCATTCGTGGGCTTGTTTGCAGGGATCGGGGGAGGAAGGTTCGGTGCGAAGGCATCCGCCGGATTCGCGAAGAATCTGAGGGCGGCTATGTTTAACAACATCCAGACGTTTTCTTTTTCCAATATTGACAAATACAGTACGGCCGGGCTTGTCACCCGTCTGACTACGGATGTGACAAATATTCAGAACGCATACCAGATGACGCTTAGAATGTTTACAAGGGCGCCGGCGAGCCTGATCTGCGCCATGGTTATGGCTTTTACGATTAATGCAAGGCTTTCCACGGTTTATCTTGTGGCGGTAGTCATCTTGGGGATCCTTCTGTTTTTTATCATGAGCCGTGCCACGAAGTATTTCCAGCAGGCATTTCCGAAGTATGATGATATGAATGCGTCGGTGCAGGAAAATGTATCCGCGATCCGTGTGGTAAAGGCCTATGTAAGAGAGGAGCAGGAGACCGGGAAGTTTAAAGCTGCCAGTGAAAATATTTATCGTATTTTTTTCAAAGCAGAAAAAAATCTTGTGTATAACGGGCCGCTTATGATGTTCACGGTATATTCCTGTATCCTTCTGATCAGCTGGATCGGGGCGAAGATGATCGTGACGGATGCGTTTACGACAGGAGAGCTTATGAGCCTCCTTACATACTGTATGAATATTCTTATGAGTCTCATGATGCTGTCTATGGTATTTGTCATGATCTCCATGAGTATGGCGAGCGCAAGGCGTATCGCCGAGGTGTTAAATGAGAAAGGCGACCTTAAGAATCCGGAAGCGCCGATCCTGGAGGTAAGGGACGGCAGCATCGAGTTTGATAAGGTTTATTTTGCCTATAAAAAGGAGAGCAGCGAACCTGTTCTTAAGGATGTAAGTCTTTCGATCCGTTCAGGGGAGACCATCGGGATCATCGGCGGCACCGGAAGCGCCAAGAGCAGCCTGGTGGCTCTTATCAGCAGGCTTTATGATGTGACGGGCGGAGAGGTAAGAGTCGGAGGAGAGAATGTTAAGGCCTATGATATGGAGGTATTAAGAGACCAGGTGTCGGTAGTGCTCCAGAATAATGTGCTGTTTTCAGGTTCGGTTCTTGACAATTTAAGATGGGGGAATCCGGAGGCCTCCGAGGAGGAATGTAAGGAGGCCTGCCGCCTTGCCTGTGCGGATGAGTTCATTGAACGGCTTCCGGAAGGATATCATACTCATATTGAGCAGGGTGGAAGCAATGTGTCAGGCGGTCAGAAGCAGCGTCTGTGTATCGCAAGGGCGCTTCTTAAGAAACCAAAGATCCTAATACTGGATGACAGTACAAGTGCGGTGGATACGGCGACGGATGCAAAGATAAGAAGAGCCTTCCGGGAGGAGATTCCGGATACTACAAAGCTGATTATCGCACAGCGTATTTCCAGCGTGCAGGACGCAGACAGGATCATCGTCATGGAGGAGGGGCATATCCATGGGTTCGGAACCCATGAGGAGCTTCTTGAAAACAATGAGATCTACCGCGAGGTCTATGAGTCCCAGACAAAGGGCGGCGGTGATTTTGATGAGAATATCGGCTGTGAATGCAGCGGAGGGGAGGGGGAGCATACATGCCAGGACCGATGAACCGGAAGCCGAGAGGCGTAAAACATAATGTAAAAAATCCGGGAGAATTGTTTCTCAGGCTTATGAAATATGTATTCCGCAGATACGGGATTCATTATGTACTGGTGATTCTTTGTATATTTATCGGAGTTTTGTGTAATGTACAGGGAACGCTTTTTATGAAGAATCTGATCGATGATTATATTACGCCGTTCCTTCTTACGGACAATCCGGATTTCACACCTCTTATGCATGCAATTTTGCGGGTGGCGTGTTTTTATGCATTGGGAATCCTTGCAAATTACGGGCAGAACCGCATTATGATCAATGTAACCCAGGGAACACTAAGGGATCTCAGAAACGACCTTTTTACCCATATGGAAAGGCTGCCGGTCAAATATTTTGATACGCATGCCCACGGCGATATCATGTCGGTGTATACGAACGATATCGATACGTTAAGGCAGATGATCAGCCAGAGTATCCCGCAGCTTGTAAACAGCGGCTTTACGATTATCAGTGTATTTATCAGTATGATGATCTTAAGTGTTCCTCTTACTCTCGTAACTCTTGTGATGGTGGCAGTCATGATACTCTGTTCAAAAAAGGCGGCCGGAATGAGCGGGAAATATTTTCTGGAACAGCAGAAAAACCTCGGTGCGGTAAATGGATATATTGAAGAGATGATGAATGGGCAGAAGGTGGTCAAGGTATTCTGCCATGAGGAAATATGCAAAGCAGAATTTAAAGAGAAAAATGATAAGCTGTTTGAAAGTGCGGACAGAGCCAATACTTTTGCGAACTTTTTAGGCCCGATCAACGCGCAGCTCGGAAATGTGAGCTATGTGATCTGTGCCATCGTAGGAGGAACCCTGGCCCTTAACGGGATCGGCGGGCTGACGCTCGGAGGCCTTGCAAGCTTCCTTACCTTTAACAAGAGCTTCAGCATGCCGGTAAACCAGGTGAGCATGCAGATGAATGCCATCGTCATGGCTATGGCAGGCGCGGAGCGTATCTTTGCGCTTCTGGATGAAAAGACGGAGGTGGATGAAGGATATGTTACCCTGGTAAATGTAAGGGAAGAAAACGGTGTCCTGCGTGAGTGTGAAGAAAGGACCGGACGCTGGGCATGGAAGCATACGCATCAGGCGGATAAGAGCGTGGACTATGTGGAGGTAAAGGGAGACGTTGTCTTTGACGGCGTGGATTTCGGATATACGGATGAAAAGATCGTGCTCCATGACGTGAAGCTTTTTGCTAAGCTGGGACAGAAGATTGCTTTCGTAGGTTCCACCGGAGCAGGAAAGACGACGATCACCAATCTTATTAACCGGTTTTATGATATTCAGGACGGAAAGATCCGTTACGACGGGATCAATGTAAATAAAATCAAAAAGAATGATCTCAGACGCTCGCTTGGAATTGTGCTTCAGGATACCCATCTCTTTACGGGAACGGTGCGGGAAAATATCCGCTTCGGGAAGCTTACCGCAACAGACGAAGAGGTTGTGGCAGCGGCAAAGCTTGCTAATGCGGACGGATTTATCAGGCGGCTCCCGGAAGGATATGACACGGTTTTGACAGGGGACGGTGCGAATCTAAGCCAGGGACAGCGCCAGCTTCTTGCCATTGCCAGGGCGGCAGTGGCGGATCCGCCGGTGCTGATTCTTGACGAGGCTACCAGCTCCATCGACACGAGGACAGAGCGGATCGTGCAGGACGGCATGGATAAGCTGATGAAGGGCAGGACCACCTTCGTCATTGCCCACAGGCTGTCGACCGTACGTAATTCAGACTGTATCATGGTGCTGGAGCAGGGAAGGATCATCGAGCGGGGCACGCACGAGCAGCTGATCGAGGAGAAGGGCAGATATTATCAGCTCTATACGGGAAATGCGATCGGCGCGTAAGAATGCCGGGAATGTTTTTTGATTGTTAATAGGGTTAGTAAGTAATGATAAAAGGAAGATAAAAATGGGAAAAAAGTTGTCACTTTATGAAATAGCAGATATTATAGAGAGAGTTTCGATTGCAACTCTGGGTGGAAAAAAGGCGCATGACTACGGAACAGGGGACACATATACTTCAATAGAGGTACATACCGTCGGGTATATTGCAAATTGTCCCGGATGTACGGTTACGGAAATCGCGGCCGAATGGGGGAAAACCAAAAGTGCCGTGTCTCAGATGGTAAAAAAGTTAAAAAAGGCCGGGATTGTGAGAACAGAGGCAGATTGTAAGGACGAAAAGCTGTCGCATCTTTATTTGACGGATAAAGGGCAGGAGCTGGATAAGGCGCACCGGGCCTTTGATGAACATGCATGGCAAAAAAGTATTGAGGGCCTGCAGAAAAATTATTCATCAGAAGAAATTAATAACTGCTTTTTAATATTGCGTGACTGGCTGAAGGTGATTGATCCATCTTATAAAAACTTGCTGGAGGAAACAAAAAGTATAAGTAAGAATAAAGGATAAATGACAGGAAAAGAGTTCCATGAAAGTGTACGGAGCTCTTTTTTTGTAACTTAATAAAAGAATGTGATGAAATTCCCGATTCATTGTGTCGCGGCAGCAGGGAGAAAAGGAGAGAACAGTATGAGATATGATTTTGTAACAAAGCATTCAAGAAAGGGTGTCGGATCCAATAAGTGGGATCAGATGTACCGGAGGAATCCTTCGATACCTGATGATGTGGTTCCGTTATCGGTTGCGGATATGGAATTTGCAAATCCGCCGCAGATTGCAGAAGGACTTTACCGGTATATGAAGGAAATGATCTTCGGATATACATCCCCGACGGCTTCTTACTATGAGGCAGTCGTTAACTGGATGAAGCGCAGGCATCAGTGGGAGATTAAGAAGGAATGGATTGTGGACTATCCGGGAGTCGTACCGGCGCTCTATGATCTGGTAAAGCTTCTGACAAAGCCGGGGGAGGGTGTTATTTTAATGACACCGGTTTATTATCCGTTTTACAGTGCAATTAAAAACGGCGGCAGAGATCTTATAGAAAGCAGGCTTAAGATAAACGGAAACCGGTATGAGATTGATTTTGATGATTTTGAAAAAAAGGCGTCGACTCCGAAGAACACACTGTTTATTCTCTGCAATCCTCATAATCCGGTTGGGCGCGTCTGGACAAGGGAGGAGCTGACAAGAATCGGCAGAATCTGCATCGATAACAATGTTTTGATAATATCCGATGAGATTCATCATGATCTGATCATGCCCGGATATGAGCATACCGCATTTGCATCCATATCAGAGGAGTTTGCTGGTCACAGCATTTCCTGTACCGCGCCAAGTAAAACATTCAATATGGCAGGGCTTGCGACATCCAATATTATAATTCCGGATCCTGATCTTAAAGAGAGGGTCTGTCAGTACAGGGAAAGCCAGGGCAGATTCTTCTGCAATATAGCGGGATATAAGGCATGTGAGATTGTTTATAACGAATGTGAGGACTGGCTTGAGGAGCTTTTAACGGTTATTGACCGAAACCGAAAGTTTTTGAAGGATTATTTGAATGAAAAGCTTCCTATGATAAAAGTATTCGAGCTTGAAGGAACCTATCTGCAATGGCTGGATTGCCGCGGTATGGGAATGGACTGCCATGAGCTGGAGCATTTTATGGAGGATGAGGCCTATGTCATCACGGATGAGGGCTACGTATTCGGTGAACCGGGAGAGGGCTTTGAACGAATCAACCTGGCATGTCCGGCCAGCATTATCAGGGAGACTCTGGAGCGGCTGTATCAGGCATATCAGAAGAGATAATACAAGAGAAAAGGAGATAAGAGAGTTATGATTGATGCTTTAAAAGGAATTAACGGCGGAATGTGGGCGTTTACTGCAGTGATTATTGGTATGGTATTTGTACAGGCGTTTTTGTTTTTCGGACTTGCGCGCAAGTTTAGTGTAAAGCACGCTCTGGTAACAAAGGAAGAGGCAAAGATGGCGGCGCGTACAGGAGTGGTGACATGCTTCGGTGCAACAATGATCTCGGCGTCGACCCTTGCCCTGATCGCGATGGTGGGCAGTGCGATTACATTTATGAGATGCGGAGTTATAGGCGCTCCGGGCTGGGAGCTTATGATGGCTCAGGTTGCATCCTCGGCTGTACACGTGGATTTTGGAACTCCGGAATTTACGACGGAGATATTGATTTTATGTCTGTTCTGCATGGTTCTTGGGAGCGCACCGTACTTTATTAACTGCATTATTATGTTAAAGCCCCTTGACATGATGGTAGAGAAGGAGAAGAAGGCTGAAAAGAAGCTGAGCTTTATGCCTTATATGGGAAAGGCGGCTATGAGGGGGCTGATCGGATGTCTGGCAATGGATAATATGTGGGGAAATGCGGCGAAAGAGGTCGGATTTGTATGTGCGGTGCTCGGAGGACTTGCAGTAAGCCAGATGGCGAAGAAGCTTAAGAACTCTCTGCTGTCCAGTATGGTAATGCCGACCGGAATGATCGTGGCTATGGTAGCCGGCCAGCTGTTTGCAACCTATTTTATGTAAGGAGGAGAAGGACAATGAATGAAGAAAAAGTAAATGTAATGTCCGCAGAGGAGGATTATTCTAAGAATTTTATGCCGAAAGTACACCGCATCGGAAGGGTTACGATGCTGATTAGTCTTGTACTTGTGTTTTCACCGATTATATATTATGCGTTAATCAGAGGATTTACAGCGCCTGTTTCACTGTACATCAGCGCCGGGCTCAGTATCTGTGCGACCGGAATCGGAATGTGGCTCAGTGAACCGGAGGCCTGCTGGCCGGTACTGGGAAGCGCCGGTACATATATTGCTTATCTTGCGGGAGACGTCAGTTCTACGCGTGTGCCGGTTGCGGTGGCATGCCAGAAAACGGCAGATACGGATATCAGCTCTCCGAAGGGACAGGTAATTACTATTTATGGATTGGTCGCTTCTGTTGTGACGAAGATTATTGTTTTGATCATTCAGGTTGCGGTGGGAACGTGGATCATCAGTAAGCTTCCGGATGCGGTTACTGCTTCGTTTAGCTTTGTAGTGATTGGCTGTGTGGGCGCAATGCTGATCATGAATACGAATGGAAAGGCAGGCTTTGTTAAGGGGCTGGCTGCGGGGCTTCCTTATCTGGTTGTTTCAGTAGTGATGTGGCTTTTATTTAATGTAGCAACAGACTGGTGGGCATTTTCTATGATCGCGTGCGTAGGAAGCTGTGTTGTTCTGGGATATATTTTTTACCGCAGAGATTTAAAAGCGGCGGAAGCGCAAAAATGACGGCAAGGAGGACAGGAGGAGAAAAAATGCGGATAATTGACATGCATTGTGATACGCTGATGGCGGCTTATTTCAAAAAGGGAAAGGATGCGGACATCTATGAGTTTCCGGGGGCTATGGTTGATCTGAAGCGGATGGAAAAGGGAGAGGCTATGGCACAGTTCTTTGCGGTTTTTATGCTGCCGCAAAACGGGTATAAGGACTGGTACGGTGTGGAACCGGTATCGGATGAGGAATATCTGGAGGCTTGTGTGGGGATTTTTGAGCGCAGCGTATCCGGTCATCCGGAATTGATTGCCGGTGCAGGCTGTGCGGAGGATATTATGAAAAATAAAGAGCAGGGAAGGATGAGCGCGGTTCTTACTATGGAGGACGGAGCCATTGTCGGCGGAAGGATGGAGAATCTGGAACATTTCCACCGGATGGGCGTCCGTGCTCTCAGCCTTACATGGAATTATGAAAACTGCTTTGGAGCGCCGAACAGTAAGGATCCGGAAGTTATGCAAAAGGGACTCACGGCATTTGGAAAGGAAGCAGTCGAATATATGCAGGAGCTTGGCATACTGGTGGATGTATCACATCTGTCGGACGGAGGATTTAAGGATGTGGCAGAGATCTGCAAAAAACCGTTTGCGGCAACACATTCCAATTGCCGCGCTCTTTGTCCGCATACGAGAAATCTTACCGATGACATGATCCGTACGCTTGGAAATGCGGGCGGTGTGAGCGGATTGAATTTCGGGCCGGAATTTCTGAATGCGGACATTACGTGCAGGGAAAGCACGGCCCTTCTTCTTGCGAAGCATGCGAGACATATGGCGGATGTAGGCGGCGTAGACTGCGTGGCAATCGGTTCTGATTTTGACGGGATCGGAGGAAATCTGGAGCTTGGCGACTGTTCAAAGACAGTGCTTTTGGAGGATGCACTCAGGAAAGAAGGCTTTTCCGGAAATGATATCGAAAAGATTTTTTACAAAAATGTACTGCGCGTGATGAAGGAAAGTATGAAATAAAAATTATTAAAATGATAGAAAAATTATTGACAATGAGCGGGGAAAAGTGCTATCCTGATTACAGGAACAGAACATTTTGGCGTAGAGCGCACAGACTTTGCAGAAAGGAAGGTATAGAGAAATGAGTTTTCAGATACCAATTACATCAGAAAAGGCACCAAAAGCGATCGGCTGTTATTCACCGGGATTATGCCTGGGCGGGCTTGTTCTTTTTTCAGGACAGCTTCCAATCAATCCAGAGACAGGAAAGATAGAGGCGGAGGATGCGGGAAGTCAGGCGAAGCAGTCTCTCGACAATATAGGAGCACTTCTTGAGGCGGCAGACCTCACATATGAAAATGTTGTGAGAACAACGATTTATCTCGCAGATATCAATGATTTTGCGGCGGTGAACAGCGTGTATGCAGAATATGTAAGGGAACCGTATCCGGTACGCTCCTGCGTACAGGTAGGAGCGCTTCCGATGGGAGCGAAGGTAGAGATCGAGGTTACTTGCATAAGAGGAACCCTGAAGGCAGAATAATTCGATTTGGGACAGGGTTTTTTCAATCTGGGACGTAGTAAAATCATTGATATCTGC